>CAJWFY010000057.1 GCA_913031655.1 uncultured Flavobacteriaceae bacterium | reverse complement strand
TGCTGAAGAAGCGCCTGCTGCTGAAGAAGCGCCTGCTGCTGAAGAAGCACCTGCTGCTGAAGAAGCGCCTGCTGCTGAAGAAGCACCTGCTGCTGAAGAAGCGCCTGCTGCTGAAGAAGCACCTGCTGCTGAAGAAGCGCCTGCTGCTGAAGAAGCGCCTGCTGCTGAAGAAGCGCCTGCTGCTGAAGAAGCGCCTGCTGCTGAAGAAGCACCTGCTAAAGAAAAAAAATAACACTCTACTTAACTACGATGAAAAAACAAGATTGTTACTATCTTGGAAAAATCGTATCAAAATTTAGTTTCAAAGGAGAAATTCTATTAAAGCTAGATGTTGATGAAATTAATTCAATAGATTTTAAAAGCATCTTTATTGAATTAGATAACACCCTAGTTCCTCATATTATAAATAAAATTTCTTTACATAAATCTAGTTTACTGAGAATTAAATTTGAAAATATTGACAATGAGAAAAAAGCAAATGAAATTCTTAAAAAAGAAGCCTTTCTACCTTTAAAAGATTTACCAAAACTTGTAGGAAAGAAATTTTATTATCACGAGATAATTGGTTTTAAAGTTGTCGACAAGAATACTGGCGAAATAGGAAAAGTTGTGGAAATCAATGATCAAACTTCTCAAACAATAATTATAATAAATAATGGAGATAAAAATATCATGATTCCTCTTGTTGACGAATTTTTAATTGAATTAAATAAGAAAAATAAAATAATAACTTTTAATTTGCCTGAAGGATTAATCGATTTGTAATAAAAAATTATGAGTGAAAACAACGTTAGAATTAATAAATTTTTAAGTCAAGCTGGCTTTTGTTCTAGAAGAGAGGCTGATAAATATGTTGTAGACGGTAGGGTAACAATCAATGGAGAAATTGCGGTAATGGGATCTAAAATTAGTTTAGAAGACGACATTTTAGTTGATGGAGAAAGGATTTCAAAAAAAAACATCAAAAGATTATACTTGATGCTAAATAAACCCAAAGGGATAGTTTGCACAACTGACTCTGGAGTAGAAAAAAGCAACATTATTGATTTTATTAATCACCCTCAAAGAATATTTCCAATTGGAAGATTAGACAAAACAAGCGAGGGTTTGATATTTCTAACCAATGATGGAGATATTGTAAATAAAATTCTAAGAGCAAAAAACCAACATGAAAAAGAATATCATGTTACAGTTGACAAACCCATTAATAATGATTTTATTAAAAAAATGAGCAAAGGAGTACCCATCCTAAGCACAGTAACTAGACCTTGTGAAGTTAAATATGTAAAAGATTATGAGTTTAAAATCATTTTAACTCAAGGTTTAAATAGGCAAATTAGAAGAATGTGTGAAGAGCTTGGTTACAGAGTTAAAAGACTAAAAAGAATTAGGATAATGAATATAAAGCTAGACATTTCAATAGGTGAATGGCGATATTTTTCAGCAGAAGAAATTTCAGAACTAAAAGGATTATTATCTAACTCATCCAGTGCAAGTGCTAAATAAAAAAATAGTTACAATATTTATATTACAAGTTTTTTTTTGTTATTCGCAAAACTATATAAAAGACAGCATACAATTAAAAGAAGTTGTAGTTACAATTACTAAAATCAAGGACAGCCTTAAAAATTCACCTTTCTCAATATCCGCAAAAAACTATTCAAAATTTCAAATAACTGCTAACCAGTTTTACTTAAGCGAATATATTGAAAGAATTCCCGGAGTATTCATTTCAAATGACAATAACTTTGCTCAAGATGCTAGAATATCAATTAGAGGGTTTGGATCTAGAGCTAATTTTGGAATCAGAGGAATCAAATTAATAGTTGATGGAGTCCCTGAAACAACACCTGATGGTCAAACACAGTTAGATAATTTAAATCTAGAAATTATAGAAAAAATAGAACTTATTAGAGGGGTAAGTTCTTCATTTTACGGAAATTCATCTGCAGGCGTTATTAAAATTAAAACTATTTCGGATTTTAATAATAATTTTTCGAAAATTGGATATTCATTAGGGTCTAACAATCAAAGCAAAAAGCAGGCAATCATAGGTTATAAAAACAATAACACTCATTATACTTTTTTATTAAGTGAAACTAAAAGTGATGGTTATAGAGATTACAGTGGATTTAAAAATACTAATTTCAATCTAAGAATTAAGAGAAAAATCTCTAATGATTCATATTTAGGATTAAATTTTAATTACGTAAATAGCCCATACGCATATGACTCAGGAGGGTTAACAATTAAAGAAGTAACTCAAAACAGAAGGCAGGCTAGAGATCGAAATCTAATTTATAAAACTGAAGAAAGTATAGCTCACTCTAAATTAAGTGCAAATTTTAAAAAACAAATTTCTAGTAGAACTTCATTCTCTAGCTATTTGTTTTTCTCTAAAAGAGATTTCAGCGGAAAAATTCCAGTTAATAATGGTGGGGTTATAAATTTAGATAGAAAATATTGGGGAATTGGAGCGAGTTTGCTTCTAAATAACAATATAAAAACTCAAATTGGATTTGATATTGGAAATCAAAGCGATTTAAGAAAAAGGTACAACAACAATAAGGGGCTAATAGGAGAGCAAGTTCTTGACCAATATGAGAAATTTTCGAACTTAGGTATTTACATAATCAACAACTACAGTTTAAAAAATCTCACTTTTAGTTCAGGTATAAGGTATGATACAAATAAAGTCGATTTAGAAGATTTATTTTTAATTGATGGTAATTCTTCAGATAGAATAAATTTAAACTCTTTTAATCCAAGTTTTGGGATTAACTATAAAACATCGAAATACAGCAGGTTATTTGCAAATATTAGTACAGGGTTTGAAACGCCAACATTAAATGAGTTTAGCTCGTCTCCTATTGGAAGTGGATTTAATAACACGCTTAAGTCTCAAAAATCTTTAAATTTTGAATTTGGATTATCACTCTTTAATTCTTTAAATAATTTAAACTTTGATATTGTCTACTTTAACTCTTCAACAAAAAATGAAGTTTTATCATATGAAGATGAAAATTTCCCAAATCAAAAATTCTATAATAATGCTGGAAAATCAAAAAGAAGTGGATTAGAGTTGTCCAGCTCAATAAGAATAAATCAATCAATCAATATTGAAACATCATATAGCATTGGAAAATATATGTTTGATCAATTTATAGATAAAGGAAATGATTATTCAGGAAATAAAATACCAGGAGTGCCTGATAGTATGATGAATGTTAATTTAGAATACAGTACTAAAAATGAATTGTTTATTAATTTAAACTTTAAATCAATAGGCAATATTTATGCTGATAACTTAAATTCAGTAAAAATATCTGATTCAAAAACTATCAACTTTAAAATAGGAAAAGAACTAAGGTTTAGTAAATTAAAAATTAGCCCGTTCTTTACAGTAAATAATGTTTTTGGAAATAATTATTTTGATAATATCAGAATAAATGCTTTTGGCGGTAGACATTATGAGCCAGCACCAAAAAGAGTTATTTTTGGAGGAGTCAAAATTATATTATAATTTTCTACATGAATTTATCTTATTGGGAAATAAAATCGTGGTTTAGTAATGTAGATTTTGCCATTATTGGAAGTGGTATTGTAGGGCTAAATTGTGCATTGAATTTAAGAAAAAAATTCCCTAAAGCTAAAATAGTAATTTTAGAAAAAGGAATGCTTCCTCAGGGAGCGAGCACTAAAAATGCAGGATTTGCTTGTTTTGGAAGTGTATCAGAAATAATTGAAGATCTAAAAAATCATTCCGAATCAGAGGTTCTTTCATTAATCAAAAAAAGAATTAACGGATTAACTCAACTTAGAAAGTTATTAGGAGATAAAAACATAGGCTATCATCAAAATGGAGGGTATGAAATATTTCCTAAAAAAGATTTAAATGTATTTGAAAATTGCAAATCGCAACTTCATTACATTAATCAAATACTCCATCCTTTATTTAAATCTGATGTTTTTAAAATCCAAAAGAATCATTTTAATTTTAATAACATAACTGGAGATTACATCTTTAATTCATTTGAAGGGCAGATTGATACCGGAGCAATGATGGAATTGTTACTGAGAAAAGCTCTTAATAAAAAAATAAAAATTCTTAATAATGTAGATGTTCTTTCATTTACAGAAAATAATAATTGTGTTGAAATAAATTCTAAAGAGTTTGATTTTAAATGTTCAAAGTTATTTATTGCAACAAATGGTTTTTCAAACAAGTTATTAAATGAGGATATCAAGCCTGCTAGAGCCCAAGTTTTAATAACAAAGCCAATTAATAACTTAAAAATAAAAGGAACTTTTCATCTAGATAAAGGGTATTACTATTTTAGAAATATTGATGATAGAATTTTATTAGGTGGAGGAAGAAATCTAGACTTTAAAAACGAAGAAACTGATAAGTTTGGGTTAAGTACAAAAATACAAAACGAGTTAGAAAATATATTAAAAACCATCATATTACCACACAATCCATTTGAAATTGATCATAGATGGAGTGGAATAATGGGAGTTGGAAATAAAAAAACTGCTATTATTAAAACTATTAGCAATAACGTTTACTGTGGAATTAGACTTGGTGGAATGGGAATAGCTATAGGTTCAACTATTGGAAGTGAATTAGCTAATAAAATTTAAATTCATTAAGTTTAAGTAGCTTTTAAACTATTAAAAAAATATTATGAAAATTCAATTAACAAAATTATTTCTTTTACTATTTTTATTTACTTCATGTAGTGAAACAATTAGTGATCCTGTCAAAATAATTCCTATTACAACTGATTATG
Source organism: uncultured Flavobacteriaceae bacterium (assembly GCA_913031655.1). Lineage (GTDB taxonomy): Bacteria > Bacteroidota > Bacteroidia > Flavobacteriales > Flavobacteriaceae > MAG-121220-bin8. Next base: position 4,145 of record CAJWFY010000057.1, on the reverse strand, counting down.
GTGATTTTAATGTTTGGACTAAACAAATAGGAAATAATCCAACTAAAAAAGTATTATTACTACATGGTGGTCCAGGAGCAAACCATCAATACTTTAAAAGTTTTGAATCTTTTTTTCCAAATGAAGATATACAATTTTATTATTATGATCAGCTTGGTTCAACTTTAAGTGATAATCCTCAAATCGATGATTTATGGACTATAGAACATTATGTTGAAGAAGTTGAACAAGTAAGAAAAGCTTTAGGGCTTACAAAAGACAATTTTATATTACTTGGACATTCATGGGGTGGAATTTTAGGGATTGAATACGCTTTGAAGTATCAAGACAACCTTAAATCGTTAATAGTGTCTAATATGGTGCCATCTGTTCCAGATTATAATGATTATGCAAATAATGTACTTGCGCTTCAGTTAGATCCTGAAATTCTAAAAGAAATTCGTTCTTATGAAGCAGTCGAAGATTACACTAATGAGACTTATCTTGGGTTAATACATGAATATTATTATCCTGAACACGTAATGAGAATTCCAGCAAATGAATGGCCTGAAGATGTTGTAAATGCATTCGCAGAAATAAACTTCCCTCTATATCTAAAAATGCAAGGACCTACAGAGTTTGGTATAGTAGGTGATGCCTCTTTAAAAAACTGGGATGTCACTGAAAGGTTAAATGAAATAAAAGTTCCTTTTCTATCAATTGGAGCCGAATATGACACAATGGATCCTGTTCAAATGGAATGGATGGCTAATGAAGTTCAAAATGGCTCATATCTACATTGTCCAAACGGAAGTCATATGGCTATGTGGGATGATCAACAAAATTATTTTAATGGATTAATAAATTTTATTAATCAACTTTAATTAAGTCATGTTAAAGATTCTTCTAAAAAAAATAAAATATTTCATTCTTTTTTTTTCTGTCTTTTTGTTACTTAATTCTTGTAAAAATAAAAACGACTCGCCTAATATATTTTTAATAACATTAGACGGGGTTAGGTGGCAAGAGGTGTTTTATGGGATTGATTCCGTATTAGTAAATAATCCAAAATTAACTTCAGAAAAATCATATTTAATAGATCGTTTTGAAGCAAATAGTTCAGCAAAAAAGAGAGAGAAGTTAATGCCGTTTTTTTGGAATGAAATTTTTAAAAAAGGAAAATTATATGGTGATCTAAAACAAAATTCCTATTTCTCAATAACTAATGATAGAAATTTTTCGTATCCAGGTTATAACGAAATCTTAACTGGCTATGCAGATTCTTTGATTGATAGTAACAGTAAAATATATAATAAAAATATTACTTTTTTAGAAAAACTTAATAATTTTGAATCCTATAAAAATAGAGTTGCTGCATTTTGTAGCTGGGATGTTTTTCCTTATATAATAAATGATAAAAGAAGTGGTGTTCCAGTTAATGCCGGATACATGCCATCCAATTCTATAAATCCCTCGGAAATAGAAAAATTCATAAACTCTAATCAAAAAAAAGCACCTGTTATATGGGAAAGTGTTAGACTAGACGTTTTTACTCATAATTTAGCTCTAGAATTCATAAAAAAACAAAAACCAAAAGCACTATATATTGCCTATGGGGAAACAGATGATTTTGCACATATGGGTGATTATGATCAGTACATAAAATCATTACATAATAATGATAAAATGATAAAAGAATTATGGTCCTATATTCAGTCTAATCCATTCTACAAAAACAATACTTATTTAATTATTACTACAGATCATGGAAGAGGTATTGAAGAAAAATGGTCAGGACACGGTGATTCTAAATCGACGTGGGCCGCTATTCTTGGACCAAATTTAACTGAAAAAGGAATTATTAAAAATTCTCAAAATTTTACAAATCAAATAGCTCCAACAATTGAAAAAATAACTGGAATTTCTACAAATAATAACAGCATAAAATTGTGATATAATCGACTTTAGAATAAATCACTTATATAAAAATATTCTCATTTTTTGTTTGATAAAAATTTAAAGTAAAGTATTTTAGTGAAATAATTTATTACTCAAAAAACATTGGGTTTCCCCTTTAATTTTCTAATACTATTTAATAATTAATAACATGATAAAATTTGTGTGGAAGCATAAGTATAGGTTATTGTCATTAATAATACTTGGCTTCATTTTTTCAATTATTAAATTGAAAGATCCCAATATCTTTTATGATTCTGAAAGAATTTTACAATATGCAGATAATGTAGAAGTAGAACAAGAAGGGCCTATAAATTCTAGTAATCTTTTGTTAGTTGGAATAGAATATGATGAAAAAATTCAATTCGGTGACTTAATTAAACTTCAAACTATTCATTATGAGTTTATAGAAGACCAAAATATAGTATTAAGTCAGAGTGTTTTTAATGATATTTCATTGTTTGATTTAAACTTTTTTCTTCCTTTTTTAAACAATAAAAAAATAGAAAATAAAGAGGATTTTGAAATATTTATTGAAAAAATAAAAAACAAAGGCAGTTTGTTTATTTCTAATGATCAGAAACGATTATTTTATGTAATTGAATTGAAATCTGATTTAGGAGAAGATTTCAACAAAAAATTTATTCTGAATCTAGAGAATAGATTTAAGGAACTAAAAGCATCATCAATTTATATTACTGGACAGTTAAAAGCAGAGTTATATATCAAAGATAAAGTTATTCAAGAACTATTATATATAACTTTTTTCAGCGCTCTGTTGTGTTGTATAATACTTTGGCTATTTTCTAGAAATCTGAAATTCGTTTCCATTGTAATAGCAAGTGTATTATTTAGTATTACAATAAGTTTTATGATTTCTCAAATGCTTTTTGGAGGTATTGAATTGGTTATGATTATTATGCCTGCCATATTGTTTATAGTTTGTATTTCTGATTTCATGCATTTAGTAAATGATAACGGAGATACTAAAAAATCCAAACTTGAATATTTTAAATATCAGATCAATAATATTGGAAAACCTGTTGCCTTAACTTCCATTACCACAGCAATAGGATTTTTAAGTTTTTGTTTTTCTAACGTTCTCCCTATATCGAGATTGGGTATAATTACAACAATTGGCATTTTAATTTCTTTGTTTGTAATTCTTATTACTTATGCCGTTTGTATAGATTTAAACCTACATGTTATAAAAGGAAAACATGCTTTAAATGAAAAAATAGATAATTTAATTTCTGGATTTATTAATTTTCAAAGTAGTATAAAATCTATCCCACTAATTTTATTAATGTCATTTTTATGTTTTTTTGGCATTAAACAGTTTGAGGTTAATAATCATGTAAATGATGAATTTAATAAATCTTCTGCTCTATATAAAGAGATGCAGTTTTTTGATAAAAATTTTGGAGGATATAAGCAGGTTTCATTTAATATTTTAGTTAAAAAGGATTTGAAGTTAGACAACATTATTAGCCTTGAAAGTGAAATAAAATCATTAGGTTTTACTATAGATTACTCACTTTTCGGATCATTTGAAGACTTAAAATATGTTAATGCAAATTATTTGCAGGAGATAAAAGAAAAACAAATTAGTATTAAAAGTAGAATGCCGGATATTGGATCTAAAGAAAGTTTAATTCTAATTGAAAAAATTAAACAAATAGCTAGAGATTTAAATATAGAAATAGAAATCAAAGGAAATGGGCATCTATTTGATAAATTAAGCAATAAAATTACTTTGGAAATACTCTATGGGCTAATGTTAGCTATTTTAACTATTTGTGCTTTATTCTTGATTATTTCAAAGTTTAATTTTAAATATTTATTAATTATTCTAATACCAAATACATTTCCGATTTTTGTTTGTGTTGGATTAATGAGTTTAGGGAGCTTTTATTTTAGTTTATCTAATGCTTTTATTTTTGCTATCATTTTTGGATTAATTGTTGATGATTCAATTCATATAATAACATCTTACAGATTTAATATCCTTAAAGGTTTAAACAAAAACGATGCAATTAATAAATCTTTGAAAATTACAGGGAAAGCTGTCATTAAAACTACTTTAATAATTATAGTAACATTAATTCCGCTTCTTTTTTCTGAGTTTAATTCAATAAGTCAGTTAGGGTTACTAACTATAATTTCTGCGATAATTGCCATAGTCTTTGACTTAATATTTTTGCCAAAGT
>CAJWFY010000056.1 GCA_913031655.1 uncultured Flavobacteriaceae bacterium | reverse complement strand
GAAACACTAAGAATCAAGGACATGGTTACAATATATGGGAAAAGCAAATAAACTCTGCTTATGGTTCTGCTGAAATCGGATTTATGGATTATGTTTATTTAACTGTTACAGCAAGAAATGACTGGTTCTCAACTTTATCTCAGAAAGATAAAGTAGCACCAAATAATGACTTGTATACTTCAGCTTCTGTATCACTTGTTGTTTCAGACGCTTTAGATCTTGGTGAAACAATTTCTTTCTTAAAGTTAAGAGGAGGGGTTTCTCAGGTAGCGGGTGGTGCTAATAACCCATACGCACTTAGTTTATCTTACGGTATTTACGGACAAGGTCACTTAGGAGCTTCACTAGGAAATATTAGTGGAGGAACGATTCCTAACTCAGAGATCACTCCTTTTGAAAAGAATGAAACAGAATTTGGTATGGATTTAAGATTGTTTGATAATAAGCTTTCTATAGATGCTACTTTCTATGACAACGAAACTCTAGGAGATATTGTAGGGGTTAGTGCTTCAGCAACTTCAGGTTATGGAAGTGCGCTGGCAAATCTTGGTAATATATCTAATAAAGGTATCGAGTTATTAATAAAAGGAACTCTTATTCAAACAGAAGATTTTGCTTGGAACGCTTCTATTAACTACACTAACAATACTAGTAAAGTAGTTGCTACTAACGATGCAGGTGGAAATATTTCTATGGCAGAGCCAAGATCTAGAAATCTTAGAGTTACACATATTGTAGGTGAAAAGTATGGAGCTTTATACGGATCTTCTTTTGTTAGAGACGCAAGCGGTTCTATAGTCCATGAAATGGTAAATGGTATTCCTATTCCAAAAGTAGGAGATAGAAAAATCTTAGGATTTGGTGTTGCTCCAACTCAACTTGGAATTGGAACTTCTTTTAGATACAAAGATTTTAATGGCTCTCTTTTATTTGAAGGTAAGTCGGGTGGTCAGGTTTATTCTGGTACCAATGCTTATTTAAAAAGAAATGGACACCACAAAATAACAGTTCCAGCTGGTGGACGTGAAGCTGGATTTACACCTGATGGTGTGATGGCAGATGGAAGCACAATTACTACTTCTATACCTGTAGCTCAACAAGAAGACTATTGGAGAAGATCATATTTAATTGCTGAACAAGATGTAGTGGATGCTGACTACATGAGACTTCGTTCGTTAAGTATTGGTTATAATGTTCCATCTGATAAGCTAGACGGAACATTTATTAGCAAAGCATCAATATCACTTATTGGAAGAAACTTATTCTTCTTAAGTAATAGTGTTGATAATCTTGACCCTGAATCTGCTTATAATGCAGGTAATTCAGCAGGTTTAGAATATTTTGCTCTTCCTGTACCAAGAACTATTGGTCTTAACGTAAATCTTAAATTTTAAACTTATATAATTATGAAAAAAATACTATTAACATTTTTTGCTTTAAGTTTAGTTCTTTCCTCTTGTGAGTTTGATAAGGGATTTGAGGAAATGAACGTAAACCCTTCGAAAGCATCGCAACTTGATGTTGCTAACAAGTTTGCATCTGTTGTGTTGCAGACATCTGGTGGTAGATACGAAAACTGGAGAGCCAGTTTAATCTATCAATCAGTAATGATTCAACATTTTTCTTCTAGAGCAGGTTACTGGTCAGGAGATAAATATTTTAGAAATGACGGATACGCTACTTCTCTTTGGGATAGGTATTATCCATCTGCGGTAAAAGAAATTGAGGACATTAGAGCTCAATTAACTGCTGAAGGAAATAGTGGATCTGAAATGGGAATGACTCGTATATTAAGAGTATATATTTACTCAAGACTTACGGATCTTCATGGAGATATTCCTTACAGTGAAGCTGGTCAAGGGTACATCAATGGTATATTAAAGCCTAAATATGATACTCAAGAATCTATCTATATGGACTTCCTTAAAGAGCTAGAAGAAGCGGTTGCTCAAATTGGCGCTAGTACTACTTTGGGTAGTTCTGACTTAATTTTCCAAGGAGACACTGCAAAGTGGAAAGCTTGGGGGAATTCAATGATGTTAAGACTGGCAATGAGATTAACTAAAGTAGACGAAACTACTGCTAAAGCTTGGGCTGAAAAAGCAGCACCTAATACAATGACATCTAATGCTCACATAGCTATGATTGCTCATACTGACGGTCCAGAAGGAATCAACAAAAATGGACATGGTGAAGTTTTTGATGCGGATGGTAATCCAAGAATGAGTAAGACTTTTGTAGACTGGTTAAAAGATGATCCTAGACTTCCAATATTGGCAGCTAGAAGATCTGATGGAAGTACTGCTATTGCTGATTTACAAGGAATGCCAAATGGAAGTACTGGAGTTACGGTTCCAGACACGTCTATTTATGCTGAGCCTAATAGAAAAGTAATTACAGGAAGAGATGTTCCTATGGTTCTTCAAACTTATGCAGAGGTTAGACTTTTAAAAGCTGAAATGGCATTTAGAGGTTGGAGTGTTACAGGATCTGCTGAAGCTCATTACGAAGCTGGAGTAAAAGCGGCTATGCAAATGTTAAGCGGTATTTACCCTAATGCTGCTGCTATTTCTGATGCTGAAGTTGCTACATACTTAGCTGCTAAGCCTTACGACGCGACTAAAGGATGGGAAATGATAAGCGAACAATATTGGGCAGCTACTTTATTAAACGAGTATGAAGCATTTTCTAACTGGAGAAGAACTGGATACCCAACATTAGTTCCTACAAACGATCCAGGAAATGTTACGGGTGGAACTATTCCAAGAAGGTTAATTTACCCAACTGGTGAAGGTTCTACAAATAAAGCAAATTATGATGCGGCAGTTGCTAGACAAGGTGCTAACGATTTTACTACTAGAGTTTGGTGGGATAAATAAGAAGATTTATATTTTTACACATTCAAAAGAGGGGGGATTAATTTCCCCTCTTTTTTTATGTCTATTTATTAATAAAGCACAGTCTATAAGTAAGAACTTAATTTTTGTTTTTATATATTTAAGGGAGTAGTTAATTTCTTCTTTTTTTATGCCTATTTATGAAAGGACAACTTACGATTATACTTATAGTTTGTTTTAATTTAACCATTGCTCAAGACAAAGTTTTTGAGTTGATTAGCCCAGACTATTCTGGAATACATTTCAATAATAAAATTGAAGACCTTAAGGATCACAACATTCTTTTATATGCTAATTATTATGGTGGAGGGGGAGTTGGAATAGCAGATTTTAATAATGATGGCTTACAAGATGTTTACTTTACAGGAAACCTTGTTGGAGATAAAATATATAAAAATACTGGGGATTTACAATTTTTAGACCTTACAGCAAATTCAGAAATAGTAGATGACGGTTCTTGGTCTTCAGGAGTTTCTATAGCGGATGTTAATAACGACGGACTTGTAGATATTTATATTAGCAAAGAACTGTATGATGAAAATCCAGAAATAAGAAGAAACAAGCTATATATTAATAACGGAAATTTTACTTTTAAAGAATCAGCAAAAATATGGAACGTTGATGTGTCTGCTCGAACTAGACATTCTGTTTTTTTTGATTACAATAATGACGGTTTATTAGATTTATACCTATTAAACCAACCCCCTAATCCTGGTAGCTACTCTAAGTTTTTTGGATCTGACTTAACACTGCCCGAATATAGACTTCAACTATTTGAAAACACCGGGAATAATAACTTTATAGATGTCACTGAAAAAGCAGGATTAAATAGAACAGGATTTCCAAACAGTGTGGTTGCTTCAGACTTAAATAATGATGGATATATAGACCTCTATGTAGCAAATGATTTTGATGCCCCTGATTTTTTATATTATAATAATGGCGATGGAACCTTTACTTACAGCACTGAAAAATCTTTAAAACATACTTCTTTTTACAGTATGGGTGTGGATTCAGCCGATATAAATAATGATGGTCTTTTAGATGTGATGGTTGTCGATATGACGGCTGAAGATAACTTTAGGATCAAATCTAATATGAGTGGAATGAATCCTTCAGCATTTTGGAAAGTTGTTGCAGGAGGAGGACACTATCAATACATGTTTAATTCATTACAAATTAATAACGGAGATCAAACTTTTAGCGATGTAGCACAATTTACAAATACTTCATCTACAGATTGGAGTTGGGCTAATTTGATAGCTGATTTTGATAACGACGGATTAAAAGATATATATGTTACCAACGGGCTGTTAAGAGATATTAGAAATACAGATGCGGATAAAAAACTCGGTGAGTTTGTTCTGAAAATAGCTGATGGTTATGTTAAAAAAAACAAAAACTTTGATTATAATTTATGGGATATTTTACCACTTGAAGAAGCACTTGAAATAGTGCCTAGTGTGAAAATTAAAAATTATTTATATAAAAATTACGGTTCTTTAAATTTTAAGAATCAAACTAAAGAATGGGGATTAGATCAGCCTTCTTTTTCAAATGGAGCTGCTTATGCAGATTTAGATAATGATGGAGATTTAGAAATAGTGGTTAACAATGTGAACGAAAAAGCCTTTTTGTATAAGAATAATTCGAGTGAGTCCATTAACAACAATTATTTAAGAATTAATTTAAAAAACAAAAGTAATGTTCCCTCGCTTGGCACTAAAGTCAAGTTGTATTCTAATAACGAATTACAGCTTTTTGAGACTACAAACGTCAGGGGAATCTATTCTACCAGTGAGGATGTTGCTCATTTTGGTTTAGGGAAAACTAAGAAGGTAGACAGCCTTGTTGTTACTTGGCCTGATAATACTAAATCAAAAGTATTTGATATTAGTGTTAATCAGCAATTAACTCTGTTAAGTTCATCCTCAATAAGGGGTGACATGGCATCTAAATCAGAAAACAATACTCTTTTTAAAAATGATGATTCAAAAATACAATATACTCACACTGAAAATCTATTTAATGATTATGATAAGCAAGTATTACTTCCACATAAACTTTCTCAATTTGGTCCAGCAATAGCAGTTTCTGATGTCAATGGAGATGGCTTAGAAGATGTTTATATGGGAAGCGCATCAGGAGAGATTTCTAAATTATTTTTTCAGTCTGAAAAGGGAGTATTCTTGGAGTCAAAAAATCAACCATGGCAGAGACACAGCGCATTAGAAGATCTGGATGCGGTATTTTTTGATTTCGACAATGACGGGGATAATGATTTGTATGTAGTGAGTGGAGGCAACGAATTTTCGCCAAACTCTAGTACTTATCTAGATCGTTTATATGTAAATGATGGCAATGGAAATTTTAATTTTAAAAGAGAGTTGCTTCCAAATATTTTTAAGTCAGGATCTGTAGTAAAACCATATGATTTTGATAGTGATGGTGATTTAGATTTATTTATTGGATCTAGAATGATTCCATGGAATTACCCACAACCAGCCTCTAGCTATCTTCTTGTTAATAATGATGGAAAATTTACTGAATATGATGATAAAAAGAACAGCTTTAAAGATCTTGGATTAGTAACGGATGCAGTATGGTCTGATTTTGATAATGATGGAGATAAAGATCTTTTTGTAGTTGGGGAATGGATGCCCTTAACGTTAATTAAAAATGAAAATGGAGTTTTAATAAAACAAAAATTAAAAGATGATTGCGATGAAGTCTACGGTTGGTGGTATTCTATTGAAGCTTCAGACTTAAATAAGGATGGGCGTGAAGACCTTGTTCTAGGAAATTTAGGAGAGAATTACAAGTATAAAGCTTCTAAAGAGGAACCCTTTGAAGTGTTTTATGACGACTTTGATGATAACGGTTCTAAAGACATTGTGCTGGCTTATTATAATTATGGGATACAATTTCCTCTTAGAGGATTTTCATGCTCATCTGAGCAAGTTCCAGAATTAAAAAGTAAAATTAAACAGTATGATTTATTTGCTTCACTGGATGTCAAAAATGTTTATGGAGAAGTTAATTTAGAGAACTCCTTAAGGTTACATGCTAATTCTTTTAAAAGTACTGTGCTTTTAAACGATATGGGTAAATTTAATTCTGTTAATTTACCTTATCAAGCCCAACTTTCATCAATTAATGATTTTTTAATAAAGGATTATAATAAAGATGGGGTAAAGGATATTTTAATTGTAGGAAATTTATTTACATCTGAAATAGAAACACCTAGAAATGATGCAGGAAATGGCTTATTGTTAATTGGAAATGGAGATGGTACCTTTTATAGTAAAACAAGAAAAGATACAGGATTTTATGCTCCAAGTGATGCAAAAAAAGTAATTTCAATTAAATTAAAAGATGAGAATGGAGTTTTGGTTGCTAATAATAACGATATGTTGCAATATTTCAAGTTGCTAGAATAAATAATTCGAAGTTAATTTATAATTTTAAGGAAATGAGTAAAAATAGTTTTGCCGGAATACTGATTCTAGGTTTTGTTCTGCTAGTTTTTGGATATATAGTGAGAGTATCTGGATCCGTAGAGAAAAGCACAGACAATTCTTTAAGTGAAAATCCAAAATTGGTTGTTGGAATTGTAGTTGATCAGATGAAGTATCAATATTTAACTAAGTTTTGGAACCATTATTCTGATAAAGGATTTAAGAGGCTTGTAAATAATGGTTTTACTGCTAAAAGTAATTATTATGGATATGCTCAAACCTCAACTGGTCCTGGCCATACAACTGTAGCAACTGGAACTTACCCTAGTATCCATGGAATTATTGGAAATAATTGGTATGATAAAATATCTAAGAAATCAGTCTACTGCGTAGAGGATAGTAGATATGAAACAATTGGAAGTGATGGCGATGGAGGAAAAAAATCCCCTAATCGACTTTTGACATCAACTTTAAGTGACGAAAACAGAATTGCAACAAATTTTAAAGGCAAGACTATAGGGGTTGCCATAAAGGATAGGGGCGCTATATTGTCTTCTGGCTTCACTGCTAATGCCGCTTACTGGTATGAGGGAGGTGAGGAAGGAAAGTTTATTACCAGTTCATACTATTTAGACTCAATGCCTGATTGGGTTAATACTTTTAATGATTCAAGAATAATAGATAATTACCTTATTGATTGGGATACTTTTTATGATATTTCTACATATACTGAAAGTGGACCTGATGATAATGATTATGAAAATCCTTTTAAAGGAGAGAAAAGCCCTGTTTTCCCTCATAAAATTAAAGATATAGCGACAAACAACTCTACTGGAAAAATCTCTTACAGCACCTTAGCCTCCACACCTTTTGGGAATTCGTTAGTTGCAGATTTTTCGATAGAAGCCATTAAAGGAGAAGAGTTAGGGTTAGATAATTCTACAGATTTTTTAATGATAGATTTTTCTTCAACAGATTATGTTGGACATCAGTTTGGAGCAAATTCTAAAGAAGTACAAGACACATACATTAGATTAGATAAAGAAATTGAAAGGTTATTGAATTTTTTAGATCAACATGTTGGGTCTAATGAATACACGATTTTCTTGACAGCTGATCACGGAGCGACCAACGCACCAGGGTTTCTTAAAGAAAATAAAATAGCTGTTAATTATTTCAGCTCAAAAAAATGGAAAGAATACATTGAGCTTTCAGCAATTAAAATGTTTGGAACTAAAAAAATAATTGAAGGATATTCAAACGAACAGTTGTTTTTAAATCATGAATTAATTAGCAAATTAAAACTAGAGGTATCGGATATAAAAAAGAAACTAATTGATAAAATGCAAAATTACCCTGGAATATCTAATGTATATTCCTCTGAAAATATATTTAACTATAATGAAGACCATTATCTAAGGCTCCTTAGAAATGGATATAATAAGAATATGTCAGGAGATATTGTCTATACTTTAATGCCAAATTGGACATATCCAAGAAAAGGTTCTACCCACGGCACAAGGTTTAATCACGACACTCATGTCCCTCTTATTTTTTATGGCAAAGGAATTAATAAGGGAGTTACTAATAGAAAAACAGATGTTATTGATATAGCACCAACTATTGCTTCTTTACTTGGAATAAGTTCGCCAAGCGGAAGTATTGGAGAGGTTATTTATGAAGTTTTAGATTAATCAAATAATCATTACTATGATCAGGAAGGCTACCTTAAATGATTTAACAAGAATTGTTGAGATAACTAAAGCGTGCGCAAAGTTAATGATCTCTAAAAACATCTTTCAATGGAATGAATTTTATCCAAATCTTGAAACCTTTAAAAAGGATGTTATAAATCAATCACTTTATGTTTTAGAAAACAATAAAGAGGTTATAGGGTGTTTAGTAATATCTGATTATATGGATGATTTTTATAAAAAGGCTAAATGGTTAACGGCTAGTGATAAAAATATTTACCTCCATAGATTGGCAATTCATCCAGACCAACAAGGCAAGGGATTTGCTAAAAAATTAATGAACTATGCATTTAAATTTTCTAAAGAAAATGGATTTAAATCTTTAAGGTTAGACACTTTTAGTGGTAACCCTCAAAATAATATTTTTTATCAAAATTTAAATTTTAAAAAACTAGAAAAGATATATTTTCGAGATCAAAGTGAAAAACCTTTTTATTGTTATGAGAAGGTATTGTAAATGAAACTTGTATTTTTGTATTAAAGAATGATTGTAAATGAATAAAATTAGAGTAACTAAACAGTTTAATTTTGAAACAGGCCATGCTCTTTATGGTTATGATGGGGCTTGTAGAAATGTTCATGGACACAGTTATAAACTTTTTGTTACTGTAATTGGAATTCCAATTGATGATTCACAAAACGTAAAACTTGGAATGGTGATTGACTTCACAGATTTAAAGAAAATTGTTAATGAAGAAGTCGTACAGGCATTTGATCATGCCACAGTTTTTAATAAGAACACTCCGCACAAAGAATTAGCCATGACTCTAAAAGATAATGGCCATAAAGTTATATTGGCAGACTACCAGCCTACTTGTGAATTACTTATCATAGACTTTGCTAATAAGATTAAAAACAGGTTGCCTGATAGCATTTCACTTCACTCTTTAAAACTTCAAGAAACAGAATCTTCTTGCGCTCATTGGTATGAAA
>CAJWFY010000055.1 GCA_913031655.1 uncultured Flavobacteriaceae bacterium | reverse complement strand
AATTGAAATTCCGTAAAATAAAACATCAAAAAGTTTTAATCTAGAATTCTCTAATGGTAGTATCGGAGAATCAATAATTTGAATTAAAGGTGTGCTATTCCTATGGGTAACTTTGGCAAGTTCTAATTGCTTAACAACTTCACTATAGATGGCAGTATTAGCTTGAATATCGATCATCAACTGCTGATAAGGAACTTTTGAAGTTTTTAAAAGTGGGTTTGCATTTGGAATATTTTGGTCTAACTCTGCTAAAATCTCAATAGATGAATTTAAGACTAATTTAACGCTATCAGCTTCCCTTTGTAATATTTCTAAATTAAAACCAGTTTTAATAGTCTTAGTTTTTAAATAGTGCTTATTTACTATTTCAACCAAATTCTCGTTAAAAACTTTCGCTAGCTGTTCATCTTTGTGATCAAAACCTATCTCTATAATAGTTGTTTTTCTACTCGGCTTATAAACTAGAAGGTGCTTTTCCTTTATTTTTTTAACAAGTACCTTTATTACACTGTCTTGAGCCCTAGTTAATTTTTTTAAATTGTTAAATTCAATTTTTTCTGAGCTCCATCGATTATTGATGTTTTCTATTTTAATTAATCTATTAATTATTAACTCTGATCTGTTATTAAATTTAGCGCTACTAAGAAGTGTGTTTTTAATCATTGAACTAGACTTATACAGTTCTTGAATATTATCAATTTGAAACAAACTACTCGCGTCAATAAAACTAGAAGGATTAATACCCGCTAAAGAGGCTATAGAAGAAAGTTCCCCCATACCTTGCGAAGAATCGTTATCTAGCACAAAACTAGTTCTAGCAAAATGTGTAGGTGAAACCAAATAATTATAAGAAAGGAAGAGAAAGAAAACGCTTATTGTTCCAAATAAAATATTATTTTTCTTTTCTAATAAAAAAAATATTAATTCTTTTAATTTATTTATTAAGTTAATTAAAGAAAAAACCTCTTCTTCATTTTTCATGTTAATTTATTTAATTTGAGAAATTGCTAATACTAAAGTAGCTAAGCCAGTACTAATATTTAAAACTTGTGATAATCCAAAAGGAGATTTTTCAGCTTTTTTAGGGACAATAATTTCTGCACCAGGTTGAATTTTTGGATATATATTAAAAAATAAAAATTTCTTTGTCCTGGCCACATCCCCGTTAGCATAAACCACATACGATCCGGACTTATTTGCTTTTAAATCATATCCACCAGCACCATTAATGAAATATTTAAAAGATTTATTTTCTTTAAATCTCACAGTAGTTGGATAAAGAAGCTTCCCCCTTAATTTAACTGTTTCTTGTTTTTTTGGTATGAATAAAACATCTCCTTCTTGAAGAAGTAAATCAGATCCAGAATTTGGATTTTTGATAATTTGATCAAGGTCAATTCCAATAGCTTCAGATTCATTCGAATTAACTTCTAATGAAGTGTCAGTTGAACTTACTATATTTTTAATTCTTTCTTTTTTAGCAAAACCTCCAAGACCTTGATTATTAATTTTATTAGTATTTAAAACTTGAATATTTTTTTCAATACTTTTAATTAATAAATCTTCTGATTCTGTTAAAACCTCATTTTGATTACTTAATTTTTCTTTAAGTAGGGTTAAACTATTTAGTTGTTTTTGATCATCGCTTAGGATCTCTTCAAATTCTGTTTTACGAATTAAAGTAGCTCCTTTGGGATAAGAAAAAGATTTTAAGCCACCTGCTTTACTTAAAAGATTAGATATTCGATAATTTAAAGAGGTAATTGGATATTTTCCTGGGTATTTAACCTGCCCTTCAACGTGAACATAAGTTGGAATAAATAAATTAGGGTTTTTTCTAATAATAACTTCATCATAAGGCTTTAAGATAAAGTTTATAGATTCACTTAAGTCGCCGGAAATATCTAGTGTTATTAATTCAGAAATATTGTCATTTTCTAAAAAATTTTCTGAAACTCTTCTAATTATTTCAGCTCTAATTGTATTTGAATCGTCCTTAAATCCACCCCCTAATATAATAATCTCATTCAAAGATAAATTTTTAGAAAAAGGAAATAGCCCTGGGTTATTTACTTGTCCTGAAATTTTGATAAATTCATTTTTATTAAGATCATTTTTTGAAACAATGCTTAACACATCCTCTTTAATTAATTTAATATCTTTAATTTTACTATTTATTAAATCATCTAAATTAAATGATATTATTTCTGTTGAATAATCACTATTCGTTCTGATAATAGAAGCATTTCCCAAATAGACATCTGATTTTAAACCTCCTGATTTTTGAATTAAATCTTTTGCTGTCATGTTATCAGAAATTGAAAATACTCCAGGTCTTTGTACAGCTCCTTTTACAATGACTCTGTTTTTATAAGTGTCTAAAATTTCATCAACTTTAAAAACATCACCAGATTTAGGAACAAAAATCGGAAATTGATTCTTGTTAATATCCACAACCATAAGTTCATCGTCAATTACTCTAGTTAATTTTATAGATTTTTGATAAGCCCTTTCCTTAAAGCCGCCAGAATAGTTTAATAAATCTAATAATGATTCAGTTTTATTTGTCTCGAAAATTCCAGGTATTTTAACAGCTCCTTCAATAACGATTCTACTAGTGTATGGTCCTACAAGAATTAAATCATTGTTTTCTAATCTTATATTTGATGAGCCATTTCCATTTTTTAAATAATCATAAACATCAATTTGACTAATTAATCGATTATTTCTGAAAACTTTAATTTCTCTTAAAGTTGCGTTTTCTGTAATTCCACCAGCAACATAAAGGGCATTATACACAGTGTTGAGTGCGCTAAAATTATATGTTCCTGGTAAATTAACCTCACCTACAATATTTACTTTAATAGATCTTGGAGAGCCAACAGAAACATTTAAAAAAGTTTTTGAAGTATTTAAACCAAAATATATGGACGAAAATTTATTAATTAATCTCTTTTTTGCAATTGACAATTTAAGTCCATTTAAATTAATTGGACCTATATTTTCAAATATCACTTCTCCTTCCGGACTTATTTCTGCTTTAAAATAACTTTCAGATTCTCCATATATATCTACATAAATATTATCGCCAGGACCCAATACATAATCAGATGGTGTTGGTGAATTAAAATCATTTTGAAAAGTTAAAAAACCATTGCCTTGAAAAACATTAAATCCATAGACATCACTTTTCTTATCTCTAACAAGCTTTATTTCCTGATTCCATTCTTCTCTTAGTCTAGAATTTTCAATTGGAGTTGATGCGTTAGCAGAAACTCTTTTTATTGATTCTGAAGTATCAATTTTTCCTTTTACTTTTATTAGATCAGCTTCTGACAAACCTTGGCTACGAGCCATTTTCAACAAATCCATTTGAGTTAAACCCTGTGAAGAAGCTCTTCTTAAAAGCAAATCTAACTCAGAAGAATTTAATTCTAGTAAATTTAAATTAGAAAAATCTGAACTCAAATCCTGTGAGTATAAAAAACTCTCAGTGCTCATAAAAAATAAGATAAAAAGAAAAGGTTTTTTAAATATATTCATTGCATATTATTGGACAGTGAAGATATGTAAAAAGCATTAAATAAGATATTCTTAAATTTTGGGGAGAAATATTAGGTATAAGTTATATTTGAAATAAATAGAATATTTTGAAATCAAACAACATATCCTTACCGTTTTACTCTAATTTCTTGACAGACTCAGAGTTAGAGTGGCAAATGTCAAGATCAGAAAAATATTGTCTTATAGAAGTCTTAAAGACACTTAGTCCAGATGTGTCTATTGAAATAGGAACATACAGAGGAGGAAGCTTACAAGTTCTCTCTAAATATTCAAAGAATGTGTGTTCAATAGATATAAGTGAGGAGCCACAAAAATTTTTAAAAAATAAATTTGATAATGTCTCATTTAGTATTGGTAATTCTTATGAAATAATCAGTAAAATTATCTTAGAAATAGAATCAAAAAATAGAAAAGTTGAATTTATTTTAATAGATGGGGATCATTCAAAAAAAGGAATTATAAAAGATTTAGAATCAATTCTTTCTCATAAATTTAAAAACCCATTAACAATAATCATGCATGATAGTTTCAACCCACAATGTAGAGCAGGAATCAAATCTATTGATTATTCTAAATATACTGGTATTGAACACATTGAACTTGATTATATTACTGGCAGTTTCTCTCCAAATAAAGATTATCGTGAGATGTGGGGTGGGTTTGCTATGATAAAAATCAATACCAATCAAAAAACGAACTACAAAGTCAATGCTTCTCAAGATATGCTATTTAAAAGAGCATATGTCGGATCTATTCACATAATTAAAGATAAATTGTCTTTTTTAAAACCAATAAAAAAATTAATATACTCTGCGCTTAGTTTAAAACAAAAATCTGATCTTTATAATAATTTTAACAATTAACCAATGCGCTTTTGTTCTTTTTTAATGTTAATATTCTTTTTAAATGCTTATTCACAAAGTGAAATAAAATTTAATTTAGCAACGAGCTTGGTTTTAGTTCCAAATATTGGTATTGAATTAAAAATTAATGAAAATATTGGTTATCAGTTAGATACCAGTGCTTCATTTTGGGATTCTATTGATGGTAATCCCTATCAGTTTATACAAATTTTTAATGAACTAAGGTTTTATTTTAAAAAATCTAATCGTAGTTTTTTTATCGGTCCTCATATAGGTTATGGTATGTTTACTTTAAAAAACCCTAAGTTTTTAACTTCAATTATTGATACTGGCTTAAAGGAGGAAGGAAGTTATCAATCCGGGAGAAACACCTATTACGGATTAACTATTGGAAAAAAAATAGCATTAAAAAACCCTAAGTTTGGATTAGAATTTTTTCTTGGTTTTGGGAGTTCTCAATCAAATTATAAATATTATAATTCAAAAGAAACTAGAGATTTTGAATTGGACAGAGCATTTAGTAAAAGTGGAGAAGAGTTGCCTTATAAAGGTGGAATCATGTTAGTATATAAACTTTAAGAAAAACATTAATAAATAAAACAATTAAGCCGTTTATTTTGAGCTTATATTTAAGTTTTTAAATAACTCTATAACAGTGACGATAATTATTTTAGTGTCTAAGAAAAGACTCCAATTTTTAAAATAAAACACATCCATCTTTACTCTATCTCTCATGTCAACAATTCCGGAAATATATCCTGAAAACCCTTTGCTTTGAGCTAAGCCTGTGATACCTGGCTTAAAGCGGTGTCTTTTATTAAACTTACTTATTTTCTCCACATACTCTTTATTTAAATTAACAGGATGTGGCCTTGGACCAACCACTGACATATCTCCAATTAGTACGTTAATAAATTGTGGCATTTCATCCATTGCAGATAATCTTAAAAATTTACCAATTTTAGTTAGTCGAGTGTCATTATCATCTGCCCACTTTAAGTCTGCATCAGAGTTTAAAACCATAGTTCTAAACTTTATACAATTAAAAAAAACACCTTTGAATCCCTCTCTTTTTTGAATAAAAAAAACAGGACCTTTTGATGAGATCTTTATTAAAATTCCCATTATTGGAACCAGCCAAGAAAGAATAAGAATTGAGACTAATAATGAAAAAATTATATCAAAAGTTCTTTTTAAAATTTGATTATAAAGACTATCTAAAGGAAGTTTATTAATACCAATATATGGAATGCTTGAAATTTTAGAAATAAAAAAATTCTTCACATCATGATGAACAAGATCAAGCATAGAATTAGCTTGAATATTGAACTCGTCAGCTTTATCTAAAATATAATGTTTTTGTTTTTCGCTAAGCTTATCAGAAAAAAAAATTACATCATATTTTTTTAAAACATTGTCGTTGATATCACTGATTTTTCCTTTAAAAGGTATCTGATCTATTATTTTAGAGGGTTTTGAATTAAAACTATAAAGCCCATCCGATCTATAACCAAGTTCTGGATATTTCAAAATTTCATTATGTAAGTCAAATCCATGAGGACCATAACCAACGATCATACAGTTTAATATGTTTCCTCCAAAAGCTCTGTATTTCTCTAAAATTAAATTTACAAATAGTCTATAAAAAAGCGTTAAAAAGTAAAATAAAGTTACAGCCGTAAATAGAGTTAAAAGCTGAAATTTGAAATTAAAAAAAAACAAATTTACCATTGCAACAAAACCACTGAAAAAGAAAAGATTCTTTAAAGTAGACCTTACAAGTTTTATATTAGTAATCCCTCTACCTAAAACATGAGATCTAAAGATTAAAGAGATTAAAAACCAAAAACATATGAAAACAGAATTATAAATACTCCATTTAGTAAAAGTTAAAAAGAGCATCAAATTAGTACAAAATAAGATTACTAGAAACTCTCCTAAATAATATAAAATAGGGAAATATGTTTGAAATTTAGATTTAATCATAATATTTTGCAAATATAAAAAAAATACTATAAGTAATGTTTTTCTAATTTCATCACATTAAATACATATCCTATTAACCAATTACCATCAAAACTAAATTATAAATTTAATATCTGTAATATTCTGGTTTATAAGGACCTTCTACCTTAACCCCAATATAATCCGCTTGATCCTTGCTTAATTCTTCTAATTCAACTCCTAATCTGTTTAAATGAAGTTTGGCAACCTTTTCGTCTAAGTGCTTTGGAAGCATATAAACTTTGTTCTCATAGGAATCTGTGTTTAACCAAAGTTCTAACTGAGCTAAAGTCTGATTTGTAAACGAGTTACTCATAACAAAACTAGGGTGTCCTGTTGCACAGCCTAAATTAACTAATCTACCTTCAGCTAAAATAACCACATCTTTTCCTTCAATATTGTAAAGATCAACTTGAGGTTTAATTTCATCTTTGGTATGTCCGTACTTT
This sequence comes from uncultured Flavobacteriaceae bacterium, assembly GCA_913031655.1. Lineage (GTDB taxonomy): Bacteria > Bacteroidota > Bacteroidia > Flavobacteriales > Flavobacteriaceae > MAG-121220-bin8. The sequence goes on along the minus strand of CAJWFY010000055.1, from coordinate 2,234 downwards.
TTATTTAACCACGACATGTCGATTTCATTATCAAAATGTCCAATATTACACACAATTGTTTTGTCTTTCATCAATCTAAAATGTTCTTCTCTAAGAATATCTTTATTACCTGTAGCGGTAACAATTATATCTGCATTTCCAATAGCTGTTTTCATCTTTTTAACCTCAAATCCGTCCATAGCCGCTTGAAGGGCACAAATAGGGTCTATTTCTGCTACTGTAACAATTGCTCCTGCTCCACTAAATGAAGCTGCGGTACCTTTTCCTACGTCACCATACCCTGCAACTAATACTCTTTTACCTGCCATCATTATATCGGTAGCTCTTCGAACAGCATCTACTGCGCTCTCTTGACACCCGTATTTATTATCAAACTTAGATTTAGTTACTGAGTCGTTAACATTTATTGCTGGAATTGGAAGTGTTCCATTTTTAACTCTTTCATATAATCTGTGAACGCCAGTGGTAGTTTCTTCTGACAAACCTTTTATTCCTTTAACTAACTCTGGATAATGATCTAAAACTAAATTAGTAAGATCTCCTCCATCATCTAAAATAAGGTTTAATGGTTTTTTGTCTTCACCAAAAAATACAGTTTGCTCTATACACCAATCAAACTCCTCTTCATTCATTCCTTTCCAAGCATATACCGGAATTCCAGCGGCAGCAATAGCAGCAGCAGCATGATCCTGTGTAGAAAAAATATTACATGAACTCCAAGTTACATCAGCTCCTAAATCAACTAAAGTCTCAATTAATACAGCTGTTTGGATAGTCATGTGAAGACATCCTGCTATTCTAGCGCCCTTTAATGGCTTGGTGTCTCCATACTCCTCTCTTAAGGACATTAATCCTGGCATTTCTGCTTCAGCTAACCTAATCTCTTTTCTGCCCCAATCAGCTAAGGAAATATCTTTAACTTTAAAGGGTACGTAATTATTATTTTTCATATTATAATTTAAATTGTTTTTTTATTTCATCGATAAAATCTAATTTTTCCCATGTGAATAGTTCAACTTCAAAAGTTTTTGACTCTCCCGAGGGTAAATTAAATGTTTTAGACACTATTTCTGATTTTCTTCCCATATGTCCATACGCAGCAGTTTCCGTGTATATTGGGTTTCTTAATTTTAATCTTTTTTCTATAAAATAAGGACGCATATCAAAAATATTTTCAACAACTTTAGCTATTTCAGTATCAGAAATATTTGATTTGGAAGTCCCATATGTATTTACATATATTCCCATAGGTTTAGCTACTCCAATTGCATAGCTAACTTGAACTAAACATTCATCAGCTAATCCTGCTGCTACCAAGTTTTTAGCTATATGTCTAGTAGCATAAGCTGCACTTCTATCAACTTTACTAGGGTCTTTTCCTGAAAAAGCTCCACCTCCGTGTGCACCTTTTCCACCATAAGTGTCAACAATAATTTTTCTACCCGTTAATCCTGTATCTCCGTGAGGACCACCTATTACAAATTTTCCAGTGGGATTAATGTGATATTCTATTTCTTGGTTAAAAAATGATTTATAGCTGGGATATTTTTTTAAAATTCTTGGAATTAAAATTGAAATTAAATCAGACTTAATTTTTTTTAACATTTTTTCTTCCTCGTCAAAATCATCATGTTGAGTTGAAATAACTATTGCTACAATTTTTTCAGGTCTATTATCTTCAGAATATTGAAGTGTTACCTGAGATTTTGAATCAGGTCTCAAATAAGTTATTTCATCATTTTCTCTTCTAAGTTCCGCCAACTCTTGAAGAATTTTATGAGATAAATCTAATGCTAATGGCATAAAGTTTTCTGTTTCATTACAAGCATATCCAAACATCATTCCTTGATCCCCTGCTCCTTGCTCTTCAGGATTACTACGTTCTACGCCTTGATTTATGTCTGAAGATTGTTCATGAATAGCGGAAAAAATACCACATGAATTACCATCAAACATATATTCACTTTTATTGTAACCAATTTTATTAATTACATTTCTTGAAATTGTCTGAACATCTAAATAAGTCTTAGACTTAACCTCGCCAGCCAACACCACCTGACCGGTAGTAACTAAAGTTTCACAAGCAACTTTTGAATTAGGATCAAAAGCTAAAAAATTATCAATTAAAGCATCACTAATTTGATCAGCAATCTTATCTGGATGACCTTCACTAACAGATTCTGAAGTAAATAAATAACTCATATTTTTTTAATTAATTTCGATTTACAAATATA
>CAJWFY010000054.1 GCA_913031655.1 uncultured Flavobacteriaceae bacterium | reverse complement strand
CTGGGGAATCATCACAAACAGCATAAAAAGTATCGTTATCCACCATAAAGGTTGGGGATATTTGACTAGTAGCAACAGTGATATCAATTCGTGATGTTCTATAACAATTGTTTGCTGTTATTATCTTAACATAAACGGTATCGTTTAAAGCAACGTTTGTATAATTTGTAGGATCAGTAATTAAAGAACCAGTGTTAAGATCCGCAGCTGTATAATATTCAAAAGTTTCATTTTCATAATCAGAAGAAATAATCAACTGCGATTCAGTTAAGTTATGGATAGAGATCCCGTCACTAATTTCATCGTCATCACACTGCTCAATTTTCACAACTGCATTAACAATAACAGGAAGAGGAGCAACGACTAAATCAAACGAAGTGGTGGCTCTATAACAATCTGTGGTGTTGTTTAAAACTCTAACAAATATTTTTTCTCCGCCGCTAACAGTATTCGAGTGAGGCGAGGTTAATCCAGTGCTCGTAGTATCGTCTGCATCAGCTTGACTTAAATGATAAGTTACAGTAAAGTCATCACTGCTTTGATCAACCCCTAAAATATCAGCTGTTTGAGAATCTAAATCAAAACTTGAGATCAGTCCATCTGTATCATCTCCAACAGATGAATCATCACATATAATTATAGTGTTTACTGTATTGGCAACAGGTAAATTTTGAAAGACAGTTAATACAACCTCTCCACTTAAACTAGAACAAAAGTATTGATCAGATCTTACTAAAACTCTGTATTTATTACCATCCATATCGATTGTGATATTATCGATATTTAATGTTCCAGTATCAGTGCCAGAATAAGGATCCGATTCACTTAGATCATCCCAGGGTTCAAAATTAGTAGAATCAATATTGTAAATTTGCCATACATAAGATGGAACATCAAGAGTGTCTATTCCAACACTAAAACTTGCGCTTACTCCTACCTGACAAGCAGTTGTTGAAACTGGTAATGAATTAATTGTAACGGGTGAGTTAACTTTTTGAAAAAAGTAATTTCCATCGGCATCTTTTAATGGAAGAACAGAGTAATCATGAGCAGTCACACCGCCATTATTTTCAACTCCATTGTTTGCAGTCGATGGAGTTCCAATTCCTAAGATACCGTCGTTATCCTGGTCATCAAATCCAGCCTCAATAACATCATTACAGCCATCCCCGTCACTGTCTAAATCTAAAGAATCGTTTATACCATCTTTATCGGTATCAATAGAGTAATTTTCGATAGTAATTTTTCCATTATAAATTCCATTTGAAGCAGTATTGCTTCTTTTATGACTAATCGATATTCCAGAAATTTTAGTAGATAAAAATTGATAGTCGATTGTGGTGCTTCCAGTTGTATTTAATTTGAAAATAATTTCATTTGCTGTGTGATTTAGTACTCCACTTTCAAAATTTTCATCAAAATCAGTATCAACTAAAATATTGTCATTTGGATCTAATAAAGTAATATTTTGTGTTATCGGTAAAACTTTAATAATAAAAATATCTCCGTAGTCTCCGTCATCTTCATCTGGATTATCAGTTAATTTAATATTTAGGAGTTCTTTAAAACTCAACTTATAATTAACACTAAAGTCAGTTCCTGCTAAAACAGTAGTTTTAAATAGACCATTTTCTACTCCTTCGAAAGTATTGATGTTTTTAGGAAAACTTGTTGTGACCCCTCCGTTTTCTAGTATTAAAGTATCGATTGAATCATCAATTTCAAATTTTATAGATGGGCTAGCTGAGTCAGTGAAATTTATTGTAGCATTTCCTAAAGATTCTACATAATCACTTATACCATCGTTATCACTATCAATGTCAATATTATCAATTATTCCATCTTCATCTGAGTCACTAGGACATACACTTATTACTACTTTAGTCGAAATAAAGTCAAGGTTAGAGCATTGTAAAATTCCTTTTAACTTATAAGAACCCGCTTGTGTTGGGGTATAAGTATCTCCGGTTTCTCCAGTTGGTTCAAAAGACCCTAGATCATTTTCAACAAGCCACTGAATGCTGTCAAAGCTATCAATGTTTGTCGCAGTAAGGATAACATTAGACTTTCCATCTTGTTTTATACAAGATCCAAGAGTTGATAATTCTACATCATAATCTATTTCAGGAGGTGTAGCAAACCCTGAGTAGAACCCTCCAGTCGTCGCAGCTCCACTATAATTAAAATAGGCAACATATAATTCGTTATTACCTTCAACTGAAATATCTCCTTTTAGACCTTCAACCTTATAGGTTACGTAATCAATATTTCCAGCGACATCTAAAGGTCCGCTGACATCACTTAAATCTTCAATTGGAGTTCCATTAATTGATATGGTAGAGTTTTTTTTAGTAACAAAACTTACAGCACCCTCAAACTCTTTGCTTCCTACTTTATCTATGCTAGCGATATTATCAACGTCTCCTTTTGAAGAACAATTTAATGGTGGAACAAAAAACATGCCTTGAGTTGCAGCTCTACTATTGTTATTGTTAGATTCATAAACACTACCAATCCCCTGATAAGCAAATAATTTATGATCTTCATTAACAGTATTTACATACATGTTTCCATTTGGGCTGAAATTATTTCCCTCAACTATAAAGTAGTCACCTGAATTAAGAGGGTCACCATAAGGCTCTCCGTTTATTAAAATTTCTGTATTGTCTTGATCTGCTATTAGTAATACATTTTCCCATTCATCCTCTCCATTTCCTCTAATAAATATGTATTCAGATCCCACTAAATTATCTCCCACAATTTGATCGATACCATAATCCTGTCCTCCTTGATCTTCTGCAAAACTCCCAGTTGCAGAACCAGAATTCATTACAATAGGCTTGTTAGATGTAACTAAAGTCCCTATTAATGAATACTCATTTTCATCATTTGAAATAACAAAACTTTCTCCCTTGTTTAAGTCAATAGAATAGTCATTTAATTGAGCCGTAGTTAAAACACCCTCTTTTAAATCAAACGATACTTTAGTCAAATCTTCGGTAGCCATTACGGAAATAAATCCAAGCTGATTATTCTGTCTGTTTTTAAACATTCCAGCTCTAAATCTAGTACCTAAAGCAGAAAGTCCCTTACTAACCAAAGCCCCTGCATGATACGCACCATTTCCGCCAACGGCATTGAGTCTGACAGAAACATAAGTTTCTGAACTGGACTCAATAATAAAACCTTTGCTTAGTATTTTTTCAGTTTCAGAAGATTTAACAACCATATTGCTCCACCAGCCATCATCATCTTCTGGATCTTCAGCCAAAGAAATTATTACAGGATTTTGATTATCTACTGTCCCACTTGCGAAAATAGTTCCCGAATCGGTAGTTGTTCCAGCTATTCCTCCAACCCTAACAGAATAGGCAACGGATGATGAACTGGGTGTTGAAATATACATCCATTGATCTCCTGGTTCTCTTCCTCCTGTTTTAGAACCTTGTTGACTCCCAATAATTTCGAAAGTAGTAATTGGTGGAACATAATGAATTTTACTTAATTGCGCTTTAAGATTGAAGGCACAAAAAAAGAAAACAATAATTAGGAATAACTTTTTCAAAAGGATTTTAAAAAAGTAAATTTAAGCGATATATTACTAAATAAAGAATCTCTTTTTTATAAATTGTAATTATTAGAATACAATAGAGTTTTTGTATGTTATTGAAAATGCTTTTTATAAATTTATAATCTGAGAAAGATTAAATAATTTCTTTTAAAATGAAAAACAAAAATAATAGAAGGGACGCATTAGTTTATCATGCTAAGCCTAATCCAGGGAAAATAGAGGTAGTGCCAACTACTAGCTACAGTACTCAAAGAGATTTGTCTTTGGCCTATTCTCCAGGAGTTGCTCATCCTTGTATTGAAATAGAAAAAGATGTAAAAAATATCTATAAATATACATCTAAAGGAAATTTAGTAGCGGTTATTACTAATGGTACTGCAGTACTTGGTTTAGGAGATATTGGTCCAGAAGCGTCAAAGCCTGTGATGGAGGGAAAAGCACTTCTTTTTAAAATTTTTGCAGGAATAGATGTATTTGATATTGAAATTGACGCTAAAGATCCAGAAAAGTTTATCGAAACAGTTAAGAATATTTCTCCAACTTTTGGGGGGATTAACTTAGAAGATATAAAAGCTCCCGAAGCATTTGAAATTGAAAGAAGACTTGTGGAAGAGTTAAATATTCCTGTTATGCACGACGATCAACATGGAACTGCAATAATTTCATCTGCCGCTTTATTAAATGCTTTGGATATTACCAACAAAAAAATCGAAGATGTGAAAATTGTAGTTTGTGGAGCTGGAGCAGCAGCAATTTCTTGTACTAGAATGTATAAAGCTTTTGGTTTAAATCCAAAAAATATTATAATGACTGATAGCAAGGGAGTCATAAGATCAGATAGGGCTGATTTGTCAGTTGAAAAGAAAGAATTTGCTACTATTCTAAATATAAATACGCTAGAAGAAGCCATGAATGGTTCAGATGTTTTTATTGGACTTTCAAAAGCAAATATGGTAACTCCAAAGATGTTACTTAGTATGGCTAAAGACCCTATAGTTTTTGCTATGGCAAATCCTGATCCAGAAATAGATTATTCATTGGCTATGAAAACTAGAGATGATATAATTATGGCTACAGGTCGCTCCGATCATCCAAACCAAGTGAATAATGTACTTGGGTTTCCATTTATTTTTAGAGGAGCATTAGATGTGAAGGCTACTAAAATTAATGATGAAATGAAGATGGCTGCAGTAAAAGCTTTAGCCGCATTAGCAAAGGAATCTGTTCCGGAGTTTGTAAACATTGCTTATGACAAGACTAAATTAACTTTTGGTAGAAATTACATCATTCCCAAGCCTTTTGACCCCAGGTTAATAACTAAAATTCCACCTGAAGTTGCTAAGGCAGCAATAAATTCTGGAGTCGCTTTAGAACCAATAGAATGCTGGGAAAAATATCAAGAAGAATTACATAATCGGCTGGGAAGCGACAAAAAAATCGTAAGATTTTTAATTAACCGCGCTAAAGAATCTCCAAAAAAAATTATTTATGCTGAAGCTGATCATTTAGATGTTTTGAAAGCAGCTCAAATTGTTTTGGAAGAAGGAATTGGGCATCCGATACTTTTAGGTAATAGAGAAGTGATAGAAGAATTAAAAAAAGAAATTGAATTTGATCAAGAAGTTTTAATAATTGATCCTAAATCTAAAGAAGAACTTTCTAACAGAGAAAAATACGGTAAGAAATATTGGGAAATAAGAAAAAGGAAAGGGGTTACATTGTTTAGAGCAGTCAACAAAATGAAAGAGAGAAATCTTTATGCTGCTATGATGTTACAAAATGGAGATGCTGACGCCTTAATCTCAGGATATTCTAGGAGTTACCCAGTTACAGTCAAACCGATGTTTGAAGTAATTAAAAAAGCTTCTGGAGTTAATAGAGTAGCAACTACTAACCTAATGATTACAAGCAAAGGACCTTTGTTTTTATCAGATACTTCAATTAATATTGATCCTTCAGCAAAAGATTTAGCTATAATTGCTAAAATGACATCTGACACAGTAAAAATGTTTGGATTAGAGCCCAATCTTGCTATGGTTTCCTATTCTAATTTTGGGTCTTCGAATCACCCCATGGCATTAAAAGTAAATGAAGCCGTAAGGTATTTGCACAGAAACTTTCCTAAGCTGATAGTTGACGGGCCTGTTCAATCAGATTTTGCATTAAACAAGGAAATGTTTAAGAAAAACTTTTCTTTTTCTAAATTGTCTGGAAAAAATGTAAATACTCTTATTTTTCCAAATTTAGATTCTGCTAATACAAGTTATAAAGTTATAAAAGAATTAGATAACGCTTTGTCAATTGGTCCAATTATGATGGGTATGTCTAAAGCAGTCCATATTATTCAACTAGGGGCAAGTGTTGAAGAAATGGTAAATATGTCTGCCGTGGCAGTAGTCGATGCTCAAAAAAAATCTAAAATCAAAAAATGATAACACAATTAAAAGGTAGAATGGTTGAAAAGTCTCCAACAGAAGTTGTGATAGACTGCAATGGAGTCGGATACATGATACACATTTCGTTAAATACTTTTTCAAAATTAACGGACTCAGAAAACATTACTTTATTTACCCATTTGCAGGTAAAAGAAGATTCTAACACTTTATTTGGGTTTTATGAAAAAACAGAAAGAAACTTATTTAGACAGCTTATTTCAGTTTCAGGTATTGGAGCGAGTACTGCTAGAACTATGTTGTCTTCTTTAAATCCTAAAGAAATTCAGACTGCTATAATTTGCGGAGATGTTCCCACTATACAATCCGTAAAAGGCATTGGTCTTAAAACCGCTCAAAGAGTAATTATAGAACTTAAAGACAAAGTAGGGTCAATTTCAGAAACTGATGAATTTATTGGAAATATCAGCAATACAAATAAAGATGAAGCGTTATCTGCTTTAGAAGTGTTAGGGTATAGTAGAAAGCATACCAATAAAGTTATAGAAACACTTCTAAATAATTCACCAGAAATTTCTGTTGAGGAGTTAATTAAAAGTGCGCTAAATAAATTATAAAGTATTGATAAGATTTCCTTTAAAAAGAAAAATACTCATTTTATCTTTTTTCTTGGTTATATTATATAGTCATAATATACTAGGTCAAAAAGTTATTACATTAGATACTATTGAGAATACTGTCTACTTAGGAAAATTCAAATTAACCCCTCCATCATTTTTCTTATCAAAATATACTTACTATCCTTTAATAGATAGATATATCTATACAACTAAAGCAGGTGAAATAGATGTTATTACTCCACTGGTATTAACCCCAAACCAATATAGAAAACTTGTAAAAGAAAATAATATTAAAAAATATTTTCAAGAAAAAATAAGCTTACTTGAAGATGAAGATTCAGAAGAGTCTTCTAAGCTTAAAAATTTACTTCCTAACCTTTATGTCAATTCTAATTTTTTTGAAACGATTTTTGGAGGCGACAATATTGAATTAACCCCTCAAGGGTCTATTTCTATGGATATCGGAGCTAGATATCAAAAAAGTGATAACCCTTCTTTGTCTTCTAGGAATCAAAGCAACATTAGTCTTGATTTTAATCAAGCTATTAGTTTAAGTATGAATGGAAAAATAGGAGAGAGGTTAACTATTAGTTCTAATTACGACACTCAATCAACATTTGATTTTCAAAATTTATTAAAATTAGATTATACTCCAACAGAAGATGATATTATTCAAAAAATAGAGTTAGGAAATATAAGTATGCCTTTGAGTGGCTCGCTGATTTCTGGAGCTCAAAGTTTATTTGGTTTTAAAACTGAATTAAAATTTGGGAATACAAAAGTAACCACTGTTTTATCAGAACAAAGATCACAGTCTCAATCAGTGACAGCCAAGGGAGATGGTAGCTTTGAAGAATTTTCAATATTTCCATTGGATTACGATGAGAACAGGCATTTCTTTTTAGGTCAATACTTTAGAGATAAGTATGATAAAACAATTAAAACTTACCCATATTTAAATACACAAATCAAAATTACTAGAATAGAAGTTTGGGTGACAAATCGAATTAATCAAACTCAAAATGTAAGAAATGTATTAGGCCTACAAGATCTTGGAGAATCAAATCCTGAAAAAACTAAACTGGACGAATTATATCCTAATTTCATTGTTAAGCCTGGATTAAATGTATATCCAGATAATTCTGTAAATAAATTAGATCCTGAAACAATAGGTAGCGGGTTGTTAAATTCTTCGATAAGAGAAATTTCGACTGTAAAAGAAGGTTTTGGACCTATTTCAAATTTAGTAAGCGAGGGGAACGATTATTCTGTTTTAGAAAATGCTAGAAAATTAGACACTAATGAGTATAACCTACAAGGTAAATTAGGATACATTTCTTTAAGTCAACCTCTAAATAATGATGAGATATTAGCAGTGGCTTATCAATACACCGTTGGAGGAGAAGTTTTTCAGGTTGGAGAGTTTGCTAACGATGGTGTGGAATCAACAAGTTTAGACCAACAAAACAATCAACCTCAGATTTCAAACAACAGTTTAATAGTTAAATTATTGAAAAGCAGTTTGACTAACATCAATCAACCTGTTTGGAATTTAATGATGAAAAATATTTATTCTGTTGGCTCTTTCCAAATAAATAAAGATGATTTTAAACTAAATATTTTCTATTCAAACCCTTCACCTTTAAATTATATTGAAGCTGTAGACCCCTTAACTTGGCCAACTTCAATTGATGGTAAAACATTATTATCTGTCTTTAATTTAGATAATTTAAACGGAAATAATGATATTCAATACGGGGGAGATGGATTTTTTGACTTTGTTCCCAACATTACTATTGACTCAAATAATGGATTAATTATTTTTACATCAGTTGAACCTTTTGGAGAATATTTATTTAATAAGTTAAAGAAAGATAATTCGTCTAGTGAGAATTATAGAGACTTGAATTCTTACAACTTAAATCAACAAAAATTCGTTTACAATGAAATATATAGTTTGTCAAAATCTGGAGCTGAAGAAAAAATAGAAAAAAATAAGTTTCAAATAAAGGGTTCATATAAAACATCAGGAGATGTAGGAGGAATTGCTATAGGTCAATTTAATGTTCCTAGAGGATCAGTAAAAGTAACAGCTGGCGGGAGGTTACTACAAGAAGGAGTAGATTATTCTGTTAATTATCAAGCAGGGAGAGTACAAATACTTGACGAGGCCCTAAAAAATTCTAATATTCCAATAGAAATTTCAACTGAAAGTAATTCATTTTTTTCTCAGCAAAAGAAAAGGTTTTCAGGATTTAATGTTGAGCATAAGTTTAATGATAATTTTATTATTGGAGGATCACTTATGAATTTAAGTGAACGTTCTATTAGTCAAAAAGCTAATTATGGTATAGAACCAGTGAATAATACAATGATAGGGTTCAACGGAATGTTTACTGCTGAAGTACCTTTTTTAACAAGACTAGCTAATAAATTACCAAATATTAATTCAGATGCGATTTCTTCTGTTTCAATAAAAGCAGAAGCAGCTTATTTACATGCTGGAACTCCAAAAAGTTCAGGGTTTGAAGATAGCGC
>CAJWFY010000053.1 GCA_913031655.1 uncultured Flavobacteriaceae bacterium | reverse complement strand
CTTTGATTAATAAAAAACTCTTGGCAGCTAATGATATTTTTAAATTTGTTAGAAAAGGAGAAATTGTAGAATTGGCCAAGCTTAGCGATATGGATGCTGAAATTGTTGAATTTATAGTCAAGGAAGATTCTAAAGTATTAAACACAAAAATTGTTGACTTGAACTTCCCTTTAAGTGCTATAATTGGTGGTGTTATAAGAGGAGGTAAGGGTTTAATTGTATTAGGTGATTTTGAAATTAAAATAGGTGATAGGGTTTTAGTTTGTTCAACTCCAGATGGTTTGAGGAAAGTAGAAAGTTTATTTTTATAAACACATATATGTCTAAACTTAACAAAAAATTAATTTTTTATATAATTGGTCTATTACTGTTGTTTAATGGGATTGCTATGATGTTTTCTTCATTTGTTAGTTTTCTGACAAATGATGGTGTTTTAAAAGAAGTTACTTTATCTGCCGTTATTACAATTATTTTAGGTTGCATTATAATGTCTTTTACAAAAAGCAATATAAGACAAATCAATAAACGTGATGGATATTTAATAGTCACCATTGGTTGGTTGACTATGGTTTTTTCAGGGATGCTTCCATATTATCTTACGAATTCTATAACTTTTTTCCCTAACCTGTTTTTTGAAACTATGTCTGGTTATACAACAACAGGTTCAACAATTTTAAATGATATTGAAACCTTACCTAAAAGTATTATTTTTTGGAGAAGCATGACTCATTGGCTTGGTGGCATGGGTATTATAGTACTAGCTATAGCTATTCTGCCCTTGCTTGGCATAGGAGGAATGCAGCTTTTTTCTGCAGAAGCACCTGGCACTGGAATAGGTGGTGATAAAATACATCCAAGAATTAGTGATACAGCTAAAAGACTATGGATTATTTATGTTGGTTTAACTCTACTAGAAACGATTCTTTTGAAATTAGCAGGAATGAGTTTTTTTGATGCTATTAATAACTCTATGAGTAATATCGCTTCCGGTGGATTTTCATCAAAAAATGAAAGTATAGCTTATTGGAACGATGTTCCAATTATTCAATATATTATAATTTTATTTATGTTTTTATCAGGAACTAATTTTATTCTTATATATTTTGGGCTTACTGGAAAATTTAAAAAAATATTTCAAGACACTGAATTTAAGTGGTATCTATCTTTTATTTTAACTTTTGTAATCATTGTTACTGTAGTTTTATTTTTATCTGTTGAATTAAGTCAGACTGATGTTTTTCATCCTCAAGTTTATGGCAAACTTGAAAGTAGTTTTAGACATGCCTTATTTCAAGTTGTAGCTATTGTTACAACTACAGGATTTGTTACGGGTGATTTTATTTCTTGGACTCCTTTTTTAACAATGTTGTTTTTCGGAATTATGTTTTTGGGAGGTTCATCCGGTTCAACATCAGGTGGTGTTAAAGTGATGAGACATCTTATTTTGATAAAAAATGGTATGTTAGAGTTCAAAAGATCTTTACATCCTAATGCAATACTTCATTTAAGACATAATAGCTCAGTCGTTGAAAAACCAATTATTATCCATGTTTTAGCATTTTTTATTTTATATCTCATATTATTTATAGTTGGAGCAGGAGTACTCAGTCTATTAGGTCTTGACTTTGAGTCAGCAATTGGTGGTGCAGCTTCTTCAATAGGAAATGTTGGTCCAGCCCTAGGAACTCTTGGTCCCTTAAGTAATTTTGAAAGTCTTCCAGTATTTGGAAAATTTTGGTGTGCTTTTTTAATGTTAATAGGTAGGCTAGAACTATTTACTGTATTGATATTATTTACTCCATACTTTTGGAGAGACCATTAATGTGTAAGAGCTTTACTGATTCTAGTTATTGCCTTTTTTATTTCCTGCTTTGAAGCAGCATATGATATTCTAATATTATTTGGGGAACCAAATGCATCACCAGTTACAGTTGCTACATGAGCTTCTTCCAATAAATAAATTGCAAATTCAGAAGCATTATTGATTTTTTTTCCTTTTAAAGTTTTTCCAAAAAATGATGAGATGTCAGGAAAAACGTAAAACGCACCTTGAGGTTGATTTAGTTTAACTCCATTTATCTCTTTTAAAAGCTCAATGATTAACTTTCTTCTTTCTTTAAATTCATCCACCATATATTTAATCTTACTTACAGGAGCTTCAAGCGCAGCTATTGTTGCACGTTGAGCAATACAATTAGCTCCGCTAGTAATCTGCCCTTGCATTTTTGTACAAGCTTTAGCTATCCATTTTGGAGCGCCAATATATCCTATTCTCCACCCTGTCATAGCAAAGGCTTTTGCTAATCCATTAACAGTTATTGTTCTTTCGAACATTGATGGAATTTTTGCAAAACTAAAATGAGGAATACCATAATTAATATGCTCATAAATTTCATCTGAAAGAATGAAAATTTTAGGATACTTTTCTAGAACTTCTGCTAGAGCTAGATACTCTTTTTCACTATATACTGATCCGCTTGGATTATTAGGAGAGTTGATAATGACTAGTTTAGTTTTTTCAGTAATAGAATCTTCTAATTGTTTGGGTGTTATTTTAAAATCACTTAAAATATCAGATCTTATTTCAATTGAATTACCCTCTGCAAGAGTAACTATAGCAGAATAACTAACCCAATATGGAGCTACTAACAACACATCATCACCAGGGTTAATTAAAACTTGAACAGCATTTGCTATAGATTGTTTAGCACCTGTAGAAACTACAATTTGATTAGGCTTATAATCTAATCCATTATCCCTTTTAAATTTATTACAAATAGATTTTTTTAAATCAACATAACCATCTACGGGAGTATAAGAATTATAGTTGTCATCAATTGCTTGTATAGCCGCTTTTTTAATAAAATCAGGTGTATTGAAATCTGGTTCTCCAAGACTTAATCCTATGATATCTATGCCATTTTCTTTTAATTCTCTAGCCTTAGCAGCCATTGCTAATGTTGCCGAAACAGGGAGATTATTAATTCTGTCAGAAAGTTTATTAGTCATTTAAAATTTATTAATTATATACTTTGAGGTTTCATGCCCATTGTTTTGAGAAAACGAAAGTGAGCGCTAATTGCATCAAGAAATGTTTTGTATTCATTATAAGGTAAGTTAAATTCTTTAGTAGTTTGTTTAACTATTTTAGAAATATTTTTATAATGAATGTGGCTTATGTTAGGGAAAATATGATGTTCAACTTGAAAATTAAGCCCCCCGCTAAACCAGTTTAAAAATTTACTTTTTGTAGAAAAATTTACAGTTGTAAATAATTGATGAATAGCCCAAGTGTTTTTCATATTCCCAGTATCATCTGGTAAAGGCATTTCAGTATCTTCAATTATATGTGCTAATTGGAAAGTGATACTTAAAATTAATCCAGCAGTATAATGCATTACGAAAAAACCTAAGAAAATTTTAAAAAAACTTATTTTTAAAATCAATGTGGGAATGACAAGCCAAATAGATAAGTATATTATTTTTGATATAAATAATATGCTCCATTGAGTTTTAGGGTTTGGCATTTTCCCATAAGATAATTTTCTTTTTAAATATCGTCTCATTTGAAGAACATCGGTTGTAATAGACCAATTAATTGTTAATAGTCCATATACTAAAAGCGAATAGTAATGTTGAAATTTATGAAACCTTTTCCATGGCGAGTGTTTTGAAAACCTTAATATTCTTCCAGCTTCTAAATCTTCATCATGACCATGAATGTTTGTATAGGTGTGGTGCAATACATTGTGTTGGACTTGCCAGTTATACACATTACCTGCCAATATATATATGGTACTTCCCATGATTTTGTTCACAATAGAATGTTTTGAATATGAGCCGTGATTTCCATCATGCATTACATTCATCCCAACTCCTGCCATTCCTATACCTATTAAAATTGTTAAAAGTAATTGAACCCATTGATTTAAATCAAATATCATTATCACAAAATAGGGTGCAATAAACATAGTCATCATTACGATAGTCTTTAAATATAGTTGCCAATTACCTGTTTTTTCGATTTCATTATTTTTAAAGTAATCATTAACTCTTTTGTTTAGAGTTTTGAAAAATTTTTTTGTATCGTTTCTGGAGAATTTAATATTTTCAACTTTATTTACCATGATTTAATTTTTATCAAATTAAAGATATTTATTTTGATAAAATTATTGATGTAATTTTGAGTAAATAAAAAAAAGTTTTGAACATTATAGAATCTAATTTTCCAACCCTAACTAATTCTCAATTATTTCAATTTGAAAGTTTAACAAAACTTTACGAAGACTGGAATAACAAAATAAATGTCATCTCTAGAAAAGATATTTCAGAACTAAACATTAGACATATACTGCATTCTTTAAGTATTGCGAAAATAATAGATTTTAAAACTAAATCTAAAATTCTTGACGTCGGAACTGGTGGTGGATTCCCTGGAATTCCTCTAGCAATAATGTTTCCAGAAGTTTCATTTCATTTAACAGATTCTATTGGTAAAAAAATAAAAGTAGTTCAAGCTATTGCTGATGAGCTTGGTCTTAGAAATGTAAAAGCTGAAAAAATAAGGTCAGAAGATGTTGATCAAACATATGATTTTATTGTAAGTCGAGCGGTTACTAATATGACTGATTTCATTAAAATAGTTGATAGAAAAATTTCAACAACTAACAATCACCCTCTAAAAAACGGAATACTGTATTTAAAAGGGGGTGATTTGAGTGTGGAATTAAAAAATTTTAAAGCAGTAAAAGTTTTTAATATTAATGATTACTTTAATGATAGTTTTTTTGAAACAAAAAAAATTGTGTATTTACCTAATCCATATAAGGATAAGGGTACTCAGTAGGAGGATTAAAATTTTCTTTTATCAACCTTGGAGAAACCCATCTTAAAAGATTCAATTTAGACCCCGCTTTATCATTTGTTCCAGATGCCCTTGATCCTCCAAAAGGTTGCTGACCAACTACCGCCCCAGAAGGTTTGTCATTTATGTAAAAATTACCTGCACTATACCTTAAATGTCTTAAAGCATATTTAACACTTTCTTTATCATTAGAAATAAAAGCTCCAGTTAAGGCATATATGGAAGTTTGATCAACTAAAGTTAGCGTTTCTTTCCAATTTTCATCGGCATATACATATATGGTCACAACAGGTCCAAAAATTTCTTCTTGCATAGTAGTGAACTTAGGGTTTGTAGTTAAAATTACTGTAGGAGAAACAAAATAACCTTTAGAATCATCATAATCTCCTCCAATTAAAATTTCTGATTCTTTATTGTTTTTCGCATGCTCTATGTAATTTACAATTTTATCAAACGATCCCTTATGTATTACTGCAGTCATAAAATGTCTAAAATCTATTGGAGATCCAAGAGTTATACTGCTAATCTGTTCTTTTAAATTTTTAAATATTTCAATAGATTTTGATTTAGGAATGTAGACTCTCGAAGCTGCTGAACATTTTTGACCTTGGTATTCAAATGCTCCTCTAACTATAGCGGTTGAAACCACTCTTGAATCGGCAGTTGGGTGTGAAACAATAAAATCTTTCCCACCAGTTTCTCCGACAATTCTCGGATAATCTTTATATAAATTAATGTTTGACCCTACTTTAGTCCATAATTGTTTAAAAACATCAGTTGATCCAGTAAAATGAATTCCAGAAAGATTTGTATTATTTAGCGCAATGTCAGTCACTAAAACAGGGTCTCCAGTTACCATGTTTATAACTCCTTTAGGAAGTCCAGCTTCATTAAAAACATCCATAATAATCTTAGCACTGTATATTTGGTGATCACTAGGCTTCCATAAAATAACATTTCCCATTAGTGCTGCGCTCGCACAAAGATTACCTCCAATTGCTGTGAAATTAAATGGTGTAATAGCATATACAAAACCTTCAAGTGGTCTGTACTCTAGTCTATTAGAAACTTCACCAACTGTTATTGGCTGTTCTTTATAGATTTCACTCATATAAACTATGTTTAGCTTAAGAAAGTCTACTAATTCACAAGCAGCATCAATTTCTGCTTGAAATATTGTTTTAGATTGCCCAATCATAGTAGCAGCATTAATCCTGGATCTATATGGTCCAGCTATAAGTTCAGCTGCTTTTAAAAATATTGCAGCTCTTTCTTCCCATGGAGTATTAGTCCATTGATCTTTTATTTCTAATGAATTATTTATAGCTCTTTCAACGTGATTTGAGTTACATATTGAATAGGATCCAACTATTTTTTGGTGATCATGTGGAGGGTGTATATTCTTGGTTTCTTCAGTATAAATCTCTTCATTTCCAATGTAAAGAGGAATTTTTATATTTTCATTATACATTGAATTATATGTCTCAATGACGTCTTTTCGTTCAGTTGAATCTTTTAAATAATCCTTTATTTCTTCGTTTTTAAGTTCAGGCACTTTGAATGTAGTTTGTTTCATTTGTAATTTTTATAATTTAAATAAGTTTTAGTTTAAAGCTTGAGGAGCAGTAAGTTTAAAAGTAGGAATATAGGCTCTAAATTTCTTGCCATTATTTACATTTATCATATTATAAAAACCTCTCATTGCGCCAACTGGGGATGTAATTAAACAGCTTGAGGAGTATTGGTAACTTTCTCCAGGTTTAATTAATGGTTTTTGACCTATGACTCCTTCTCCGTCAATTATGATATCTGAACTTAATGAATCAAAAATTCTCCAATGTCTAGATTTTAATTGAACAGTACTCTTGCTTTGATTAGTTATTTTTACAAAATAATTAAACGAAAAATGGAGTCTGTAGTTCTTAAAATAAGATCCATCATAAATGTTTTTTACAGAAACTTTAATTCCTTTTGTAACGTGATTTATCATCTTAAATGCTAATGTAAAGATTATGGAAAAATAAAACTAATTGGTTCACTTAATTTTTTATTATTGAAGAAGAAATAGAGGAATGCCCAATTAATTTAAAATATTTATCATTAAGTTTTTTTTCATATAATAAAGCTGAATATAAATTTTCTGTTTGCCAAAAATCTCCTCTGAAATAATTTATTTTTCCTGGATTAGTTGAACTTTTATAACAGTAGGTGTAATTATAATAACCTTGTTTGAATTTAAAATTACCCTTGAATTTATTTCCTTTTAAAGTTAATTCATGATTTTTGTTAGGATTGAAGTTATTGAACTCTCCAATTATATAAACTTTAGATTCTAAGTCAATGAAATTTGGAATTAAAGTAAAATGTACATTTGAATAATCATTTTCAATATCGAAATCACTAAACATACTATTTAGCATATAAGAGCCATTTTTATCAGGATTGTACACATATTTTTTGTTAGTTCTTTCAAGATCATTAATTAAATAGTTGTTGTAAAGATTTTTCAACTCTGTTTTATGAATTCTGTAATTTTTTGAAATAATATTTGAAGTATCGAAACTTAAATATTCATTTCCACCTTTAAAAACAATGTCTTGATAAATTATTTTATTATTCAACACATAACTTGGTTTAGAGATGCTTATTGATGTATTCCAATTATTATTTTTAAGAATTACTAATTTTAAAATCGAGGAATTATTTAAGATTTTTGAACAATTATTGCAATTTACCGTTACATCTATATTTTGAACGGATTCAATATTTTTAATTTCATTTGATCTAGAAATAGAAATACTCATTTTAGTTAAATTTTCAACAATTGAAAATCTCTTTTCAAATATTTTTTCACCACTTGATAGGTGAATACTAATAGAATAGTTTCCAGACACTTTAAAGCTGAAATCATTTTCAGAAAGCCTTAATTTATAATGGGTGTAAGATTGAAGGGTATTGTAAGAGTTTTTATAATTCTCAATTCTAACATCATCAAATCCGATTAAATATTCTGATTTTAAAAGGCGAGAAGATTTCCATTTATAATCAAAGTGATTTATTTCAAAATAATAATTTTTTTCATCTGCATCTAAGTCGTCAAAACTCAAATCAAGTTGATCTTCAAAATTAATGATTGGGTAGCTTGAATCACTAGATTTAGAGCTTAATAATTTAATACTTTTTATGTTATCTGGAATGTAGTTCTTTTGTGATAAACCACTTGTAGAGACAAACAAAAGCAAGGTTATTATAAGATGAAATTGTTTAGTAATCATTAGAGTCTTTAAATATATTAATTTTTGTTTCATTTTATGTAGAAAATATTTGTTTATTTAGAATGAATATAAATAAATAATTTAATGGTAAATCAACTTTCACTTAATACATTTAATTAATAAATTTGCGCTCTATTTATAGAAGAATAATTATGTCAAATGACATCAAGATTAAAAATGGTTTAGCCATTAATATAAAGGGCGCTTCTGATAACATTGTTAAAAAAGCCACCTTTCCAAAATCTATTTCACTAAATCCTAACGATTTTCATTTAGTTACTCCTAAAATGGCTGTAAAAGTTGGTGATCATTTAGAAGCAGGTGATGTAGTTTTTTATTCAAAGGATAATCAAGATGTGAAATTTTGTTCCCCAGTTTCAGGAAATGTTAAAGATATTGTCAGGGGACAAAAAAGAAAGATTACGGAAATTATCATCGACAGCGATTCATCTCAAAAATCAAAGAAATTTAAAACTTCTAAATTTGAGAATTTTAAAAGGGAAGAAATAATCAAATCTCTATTAGAATCAGGTTGTTGGCCATTTATCAATCAGAGGCCTTACAGTATTATAGCAAACCCATCTGACACACCTAAATCTATTTTTATTTCTGCTTTTAATACTGCTCCAATTGCTGCGGATATTCAAATTGTTTTGGATGATCAGAAAAATGAATTTTCAACTGGAATTCAAGTTTTAAGAAAATTGACCGATGGAAATCTAAATATTTGTGTTGAAAAAAATAATCAAACATTTATTAATGATATAAAAGATGTTGTAATTCATAATGTTAGTGGTCCTCACCCAGCTGGGAATGTTGGTGTTCAAATCCACCATATCGATCCTATTAGTAGTGGTGAGAAAGTTTGGACTATAGATCCAGAGGATGTAGCAATTATTGGAAGATTTTTTTTAACTGGTAATTATAACCCCTTAAGAACTATTGCTATTTCTGGTCCCCCTGTAAAGCACCCACAATATTATAAAACAATAGCTGGTTCTAAACTATCTGAAATAATAAATGATGCTGGCGTAAGTGACGGATTATTAAGATATATTAATGGAGATGTTTTATCTGGAAGATCTGTTGAAAAAGATAATTATCTAGGATTTTATAATAACACTTTTTCAGTACTAAGAGAGGGGAATCATTACAATATGTTTGGATGGATTCCTTTTATTAACAATAAAGTTCCCAGCATATATAAAACTTCTTTTTCTTGGTTATTTCCAAATAAAAAGTATGATTTAGACACTAATATGAATGGTGAAGAAAGAGCTTTTGTAGTAACTGGAGAAATGGAGCGAGTTTTCCCCATGGATATTCTTCCAATGCAATTACTCAAAGAATGTTTGATTGGAGATATTGAAAAAATGGAAAA
>CAJWFY010000052.1 GCA_913031655.1 uncultured Flavobacteriaceae bacterium | reverse complement strand
CTATTTCTTTTTTTAAATACAATAAAAATAAGTTTTGGGCATTTACTCAAATGCATCTTGCATTTGAAAAAATGAAAAAAACACCTAATCTTAAGTTTTTTAAATTACTTGGAACTGGGTCAGGAGATGGATTCAGTTTATTCCCAGATTTCTCTACTTACTCAATTTTATGTGTTTGGGAAAATAAGATATCTGCATTAAACTTCATTAACGAAAGTCAACATTCTATTTCTATTTCTAAAATGGCATATTCCAGAGAAGATTTTTTTTTAAATCCTATAAAAAGTCATGGAAAATGGGACGGTATTAATCCATTTAAAACTGATTCAGAGCGGATTAAAGAAGACTCTAAAATAGGTATAATCACTAGGGCTACAGTTAATGTGAATAGAATGTTTGAATTTTGGAAATCTGTTCCTAACGCTTCAAGGGCAATAAAAAATGCAAAGGGTGTTGAGTGGTTTAAAGGAATTGGTGAATGGCCCTTCATACAGCAAGCTACCTTTAGTGTATGGGACAATTTAGAATCAGTAAAAAATTTCGCATATAATAGCGGATCTCATGCGGAGATAATTAAAAAAACTAGAAAAAGAAAATGGTATAAAGAAGATCTTTTTGCGAGGTTTGAGATAATTGATTCATCTTACAAAATCTTTTAAAAGTTGAAAAAAGCTATAATAATTGGATCTGGTATTGCTGGAATTGCGACTAGCTTAAGATTAAAAGCTCTAGGTTATGATGTTCAAGTTTTTGAAAGTAATGAATACCCAGGCGGAAAACTTACTAGCTTTAAATTAGGCCCATATAGATTTGATTCGGGCCCGTCTCTACTTACTATGCCTCATTTTATAGATGAGTTATTTGATTTATTTAATGAAGATCCTAAAGATCGTTTTCTGTACAAGAAGAAAGATATTTCATGTAATTATTATTGGGAAGATGGAATTATTCTAAATGCTTTTAGCGATAAGTTGAAGTTTTCAAAAGAGGTTGAAGATAAACTAGGAGTAAACTCTCAAAGTGTATTGAACTATTTGAATAAAGCAAAAAGAAAATATGATCTAACGAAGACTATTTTTTTAGAAAAATCTTTACATAAATTAAAGACTTTTTTCTCAAAAGATGTGCTAGTGGGATTATTAAATCTAAATATGTTTCAAATTAACAAGTCATTAAACGATGTTAATTTAAGCGAATTAAAAGAACCTCATTTAGTTCAATTGTTCAATAGATTTGCCACATACAATGGATCATCACCATATAAAACTCCAGGTATGATGACCTTAATTCAACACCTTGAACAGGAATACGGAACGTTTGTAGCCAAAAACGGAATGGTAGATATTACTAACTCTTTATTCAAATTAGCAAAAAAGCAAGGAGTTGAATTTCATTTCAATACTTTAGTTACTGAAATTTTAGTTTTAAATAACAAAGCGATTGGAGTTGGAGTTGG
This sequence comes from uncultured Flavobacteriaceae bacterium, assembly GCA_913031655.1. GTDB lineage: Bacteria > Bacteroidota > Bacteroidia > Flavobacteriales > Flavobacteriaceae > MAG-121220-bin8. Next base: position 8,395 of record CAJWFY010000052.1, on the reverse strand, counting down.
AAGTAAAGAATATTTCTCTGATTGTGTGGTGTCAAATATGGATGTGGTTCCTACTTACAGAAGACTTTTAAAGAAACACCCAGAACCTTCAATTGTTTTAAATCAAGAAAGATCAAGTTCTGCTCTTATATTTTATTGGGGAATTAAAAAAGAGTTTAAAAAATTGGAACTACACAATATCTTTTTTTCTAAGAATTATAAAGAAGAATTCAATTCAATTTTTGAAAAAAAAGAAATTTTCGATGATCCAACTGTATACGTTAATATAACTTCAAAAGATGTTATTGGAGATGCTCCTAAAGGTTCTGAAAATTGGTTCGTGATGATTAACGCCCCTCATGACACTGATCAAGATTGGGAGTTGATTAAACAAAACATTAGAAAAAAAACAATTGAAAAACTCAATAAAATACTTAAAGTAAATATTGAAGAATTTATTGAGTTTGAAAAAGTTTATACACCTAAAGACCTTCAGCAAAACACGCAGTCTTACTTAGGCTCTCTTTACGGTTCTTCAAGTAATAATAAAATGTCTGCTTTTTTAAGACATCCGAATTTTTCTAAAGAAATTTTAAATCTATATTTTTGTGGTGGGAGTGTTCATCCAGGTGGAGGAATTCCACTATGTTTATTGTCGGCAAAAATAGTTTCTAATATTATAAAAAATAAATGAAAATTTTATTTCCTAAAAACACTAATACTCTTATTTCGGTTTTTATAATTTGGTTATTTCATATATGTGGGTTACTAGGAATTATATATGGGAATAGAGAATGGTTTATTGCTTTTACTCCAATAAATCTTTTTGTTTCATTTACCCTTTTATTTACTAATCAAGTGGAGTTAGAAAGAAAAAATCTTTTAGCAGGTTTAGCTATTTTTTTAATAGGTATGATTTCTGAAATTTTAGGAGTTCAATATGGTCTTATTTTCGGAGATTATATTTACTTAAATAATTTAGGTTTTAAAATTTTAGGTGTGCCAATTATGATTGGAATTAATTGGATTATGTTAACTTATATAACGGGATCTTTTTCCAATTACATCTTTGATGGCAATAAAAAGGCAGCAATTGTATTTGGAGCTATTTTAATGGTCGTTTTAGATTTACTAATTGAACCTGTTGCACCAGAAATGGGCTTTTGGGCATTTGATTCAATATTTGCTCCTATTCAAAACTATATTGGCTGGTTTACAATAGGGTTGTTGGTGCAAGGAATATTTCATTATTCTACAGATAAAAAAGACACTACCTTTTCCTTTCATTTGCTTTTAGTTCAAATTGTTTTTTTTACAGTATTAAACTTTATAGCCTTGTAGTTCAACGGATAGAATAAAAGTTTCCTAAACTTTAGATCTAGGTTCGATTCCTAGCAGGGCTACAATACAGAATTAGATTGTTATATTACATCAAATAAAAAATATTATGAATTTTAAACTTATTTCAGCTATTCTATTCATTTTTTTGGTTAGTAATTCTTACACTCAGCAGTTAAAACTTGAACAATACCCTGAGGACAACCAATTATATGCTCGCGACACAAATGATAACGCATCTGTTGTTTTTTCTGGATCACTAAGCGCAGACAGTAAGGTTAATAAACTTATTTTAAAAGTTTATAGAGACGGAATTTTATATAATGAAATTATACCTGAGGTTGAGACTAATAAATTTAATTTTTCTTTACTAATTACGGCAGGTCTGGTTCAGTATAAATTTGAATTGTACCACAATGCTGACGGAGTCGAGAAGCTTTCGTTTGTTGCGGATAATGTAGTTTGTGGGGATGCTTATATTATTACCGGACAGTCAAATTCTCATTGGAGCAGTTTACAGTCAACTTACTCAAGTCCATTTTGCAAAAGTTTTGGAGTAAAAACTGGGTATGAAAAATATTCCGATAACGATAAAAAAATAAGATGGGGTTTAGCAACTGGGAATTGTAAAACCTGCAAAGGCGAGGGTTGGGAAAAAGGATATAATGGTGGCGGATCTACTAAAATCCAACATGCTGTAGGAGTTTGGGGAATGGAATTAGCAAAATTATTGGTTGAGAAGCATCAAATACCTGTATGCATTATTAATGGAGGAAGCGGCTCTTCAACTATTGCAGAAAACATGCTATATCCTGAAAAAATTTCACTAGAAACTAGCTTTGGCAGGTTAGCTTATAGAGTAGATCAAGCAGGTCTTAAGAACGGAATTAAGGCTATTTTCTATCATCAAGGAGAATCAGATTCTAACAAACGCTATTTGTCATACGCCGATAAGTTTGACAGATTGAATAAGGATTGGAAACGAGTTTATAAAGGATTAGAAAAAATATATTTATTTCAAATACACCCAGGATGTGGAGGTGGTTTTCAATCTGAATTGCGCGAAATTCAAAATCAAATTTCAAAACGTTATGATTATATAGAAATAATGTCTACTACAGGAATTGTTGGTCACGATGGTTGCCATTTTTCATATGAAGGTTATAAAGAGTTTGCTAAGCGAATACTGCCTTTGGTTTCTAGAGATTTTTTTAAAGAATCTCAAACATCTGTTATTACTCCTCCTCAATTGATTAATGTCTATTACACTGGGAAAAAAGAAATAACATTATTTTTTGATCAGCCAATTGAAATTGAGGAACCCCTAGAGCTAAATGGATTGAAACATTTTACAAAGGATCAGTTTTTTTTTAGTGTGGAAAATAATTCTTCTCTTTTAGCTGGAGATGTAAAGAGAATAATTTCAAAAGACAAACAAATTATAATTAAGTTAAAAAGTGATAAAAAATATTCAACAATCACTTGGTTACCAAATAAAAATTATTTGAATACAAATACTGTATTTAACGGTCCATGGATCAAAGGCTTAAATAATAAGATTGGAGCGTTAAGTTTTAATAGAAGAATTATAAGATAGTTATATAGATCTAGTATTTAACTTTAGTCTAGATTAGTATGTAATTCTAGTGATGTGAAAATTGATAAAGTTAAGAAGTAGTAACTGTGAGTTTATTTGATGCGTATGAAGCCGTGAAACATTTTAAAGCTCCACCGGCAGTACCAGCGGTTGTACAATCCGAAGGGTAACTATTGCCATGAGAACTACACTTAAACTTATCCTCAGAAGTATTATAAGACCAAGCATTACGTACGCCTTGATGTGGGCAACTATTTGTAAAAGCTCTGTATGTTGAGGAATCTATTTTTAAAAGAAGCATGTTTTGGGCTGTAAAATTCATCCAACCGCTGCTGTTTAAAGTGTTGAAAGTAGAGTGATTCAAGTCAATTACTACAGTACTCCCACTCACAGTATAGCCCTTAGAATCATTACTACCACCTCCATTTGATGAAGAACCTTCTTCTTCACCTCCAGATGAACATGCTTCTAACATAGTTACTCCAAAAAATGCAAGGGCAACCGAGGGACATACTTTCTTTAAAAAATCTCTTCTTTTGTTTTTCATATTTTTCAAAAATATGCATTATTTTTATTGAAATGATTTAGACTTGATCTAAATTATCTATAATCAAATAGTTAAATAACATGGGAATTTCAACGCTTGATATTATTGTTTTCATATCGTACTCTTTAATCATCCTTTTTATAGGACTGTACGTCTCTAGAGAAAAAGATGGAAAAGCTAAAAGTGCAGAAGATTATTTCTTGGCTGGCAAGTCGCTTCCTTGGTGGGCAATCGGAGCCTCGCTTATAGCTGCTAATATTTCAGCAGAGCAATTTGTTGCGATGAATGGATCTGGGTTTGCTGCAGGTTTAGCTATTGCATCTTATGAGTGGATGGCTGCAATAACTTTACTTGTTGTTGGGAAATATTTTTTACCTATTTTCATTGAGAAAGGACTTTATACAATCCCGGAATTTATTGAAAAAAGATTCAGTACAAATTTAAAAACCATATTAGCTATTTTTTGGATTTCACTTTTTGTATTTGTTAATCTTACTACAGTTCTATTCTTAGGGGCAAAAGCTTTAGATATTGTTATAGGAACTGGAGATGGAAGCTTGTTGTTTGGAAGTATTATGGGACTTGGATTATTTGCTGCTGCCTATTCATTGTGGGGAGGACTAGCTGCAGTCGCTTGGACTGACGTTATACAAGTTGTCCTTTTGATTTTTGGAGGCTTAATGATGACTTATTTTGCTTTAACAAATGTAACAGAAAGTGGAAGTTTTTTTGATGGATTAAGTCATGTTTATAATACAGTGCCAGAAAGGTTTACAATGATTGTTTCTAAAGGTGAAATAATTAATACTAATGGAGAGGACACATGGAACAATCTCCCTGGAATTGGAGTTCTAGTTGGGGGAATGTGGGTAGCAAATCTATATTATTGGGGTTTTAATCAATATATAATTCAAAGAACATTAGCAGCAAAAAACCTTAGAGAAGGGCAGAAAGGAATAGCTTTTGCTGCTTTTCTAAAACTGTTAATGCCGTTAATAGTCGTGGTTCCAGGTATTGTTGCATATGTAATGAATTTAGATCCATCTGGTGCTTTTAATCCAGAAACAATAGATCAAATATTTATCGGAGAAAATGGTCTTATAGCAAACGATAATGCAGCGCCGTGGTTAATTAAAAACTTTATTCCATCTGGATTTTTAGGGCTTATATTGGCTGCACTTGCAGCTGCTATTGTTTCTTCTTTGGCTTCGATGTTAAACTCAACTTCAACTATATTTACAATGGATATTTATAAATCACTTATAAATAAAAAAGCTACTGATAAACAAACTGTTAAAGTCGGAAGACTTTCTGGTTTGGTTGCTTTAATCATAGCTATGGTGATTGCGCCAGGACTAGGCAATTTAGGTGAGGTTTTTCAATTTATTCAAGAATACACAGGAGTGGTTAGTCCTGGAATATTAGCTGTTTTTCTCATGGGTTTATTTTATAAAAAAGCAACAAATAACGCGGCTATTTTTGGAGTAATTTCATCGATTCCAGTAGCAATGTACTTTAAAGTGGCACCTTCAAATTGGTTGTTTACGGATGTTCCGTTCATGAACCAGATGGGAATTACTTTATTGACTACTCTGTTTATTATATTTTTGATAAGTTACCTTGAAGGGAATAAGAATAATCCTAAAGGAATCGAATTATCTAAAAAATTATTTGAAACATCTCCAAGTTTTAATATTGCCGCTATGATTATTTGTATAATTACCGCTTTTTTATATGCATTACTCTGGTAGTTTACGCCTATACATTATAGTTTTTATTTTATTAATTTAATTTATTATAAGTTTGCACCTAACTATTGATTAAAATAGATAAGTGATTCATTATCAGCGATATTTAAATGTCTTTTTATTTTTATGCTTGCTCTCTTTTAGCTTGCATTCTCAGTTATTACCACCTATACAATCTTATTTGCCTAAAGATTATAATGGAGCAAATCAAAACTGGATGATTACCCAGTCTAAGGATAAAGAAATATTTGTTGCTAATAATCAAGGGCTTTTAACTTTTAACGGATCTAAATGGAATATGTTTTTTTCTAAAAATGGATCTATTATTCGTTCCGTTAAATCAATTAATGACAGGATTTATACAGGTGCATTTCAGGACTTTGGATATTGGGACAAAACTAATAAGGGAATATATGTTTATACCTCTTTAGTTGAAAAATCAAATTTAATTATTGATACTGATGAGGAGTTTTGGGATGTATTAGATTATGATGATTGGGTTGTTTTTCAATCATTAACAAGGTTAATAATGTATAATAAGCTGTCAGGAAAAATTGAATTTTTCGACCCTAATGAGGTTATTTCTAATTCTTTTGTAGTAGGTTCAACTTTGTATTTTACTTTAAAATCTGGTTTATATGCTTTTGTAGATGGAGATAAATTGCTTTTGTCAAATGACCCTAGGCTTATCAACAATAAGAATTCTATTCATGTCGTTAGTATGTTTAAGAACAATAAAAATCTTCTTTTAATAACTGACGAGTTAGAGTTTTTTGAGTTATATCCAAATGGAATTTTGTTGCCTTGGAATATTCCTTCTAACCCTTTAAAAAAAGGAACAGCAGTTTATAGTGCCATTAGGCTAGTAGATAAGAGCTTTGCGATAGGTACTGTAGGACAGGGGATTATTTTACTGGATCAGAAAGGTGCTTATTTAAATTCAATTGACAAATCAAGAGGGATTGGAAACAATACTGTTTTATCTGTTTTCGAAGATTTAAACTCTAACATTTGGTTGGGTTTAGATAATGGTATTTCAGTAATAAACAGTACATCTCCTTTTCAAGCCTTTAATGATGATGATGGAGTTTTAGGAACTGTATATGCTTCTAAGCATTTTGGAGATTTTCTTTACATTGGGACTAACCAAGGACTTTTTTATAAAAAATACAATTCTACTGATTCTTTTAAAATAATAGAAAACACCTCGGGTCAAGTTTGGAATTTAACAGTTTTACACAATCAGCTATTCTGCGGACACAATGAAGGATCGTTTCAGGTTTACCAGAACAAAGCCTTTAAGATTGAAGGGACTGCTGGAAGCTGGGCTTTCAAAACGCTTCCTAATTCTTCTAATTTAATAATAGAGGGAAGTTATTATGGTTTTAAAATTTTAGAAAAATTAAATAATAGATGGAAGGTTCGAAACAAAATAGAAGGCTTTGACACTTCTTCAAGACTATTTGAAATTACAAAAAACAATAAAATAATTGTAAGTCATGGGTATAAGGGCGTATACATTCTTTCATTTTCTAAAGATTTTCGAGAGTTATTAAATGTCAAAACAGACACTTCAGTTTCAATAGGTGGAAATGTCAGCTTAGGCAAATTCGATGAAGAGATTTATTATAATTATGATAAAGGGTTTTATAAATTTAATAACAATTCTGATAGTTTCAAAAAAGACACTTTACTTTCAGAATTATCTTCAAAAGAACTAATAAATGGAATTATAATTAATGATGATGACAAAAAATTATGGATGTTTTCAAAAAGTTATATGCATTACATTATTAAAGATTTTGTATCTAATGAAAGAAAAATTAAATCTATTTTATTTCCTGAAAATTTAAGAAAGACAGTATTTGAGAATATTTCAAAAACTAAAGACCAACATTATATAATAGGGACTAATAATGGATATATAGATTTTAATTTAGATTCATATTCACAAGATATCCCAAAAATACAAATTGAAAAAATTGAAGTCAATGAGATTAGCAAACCATCTATTTTTCTTAAAACAGCAGAAGCTGCCGAACTAGAATACAAATTCAATAATATCAAAATTATTTTCAATTCCAGAAATTATCAAAAATTCCAGACAGTTGAGTATCAGTATTATTTAAAGGGTTATTTAGATAAGTGGAGTCCTTTAACCGAGGATTCAGAAGTTTCTTTTAATAACTTAAAGCCTGGTGATTACGAATTTTATGTGCGTTCGTATTATGGTGGTGTATCGTCGTCAGATGAAAGTGTATTTATGTTCTCCATTCAGCCTCCATGGTATTTATCAAGTTTTATGATTGCAAATTACATTTTGATGTTAGGAATAATAATCTTTTTCGTCAATAAAACTTATGTTAAATTTTACAGACAGAAAGAAGAAAAAATAATTAGAATTAACAAAAGTAAACTAGAATTAAAAGAAATTGAAAAAAAACAAGCCCTTATGTCTATTGAAAACAACAAGTTACAAGATGATATTGTTGGAAAGAATAGAGAGCTTGCTGTCTCAACTATGAGTATGATAAAGAAGAATCAATTCTTAAGTAAGATTAAATTAGACTTAAAACAAATTGAATCTAATGAAAAGATTTTTTCTGTAATTAAGATGATTGATAAAAACCTCAATAATAAAGATGATTGGAAGTTTTTTGAAGAAGCTTTTAATAATGCTGATAAAGATTTTCTAAAAAAAGTTAAAGAAACACACCCTTCACTTACAAATAATGACTTAAGATTATGCGCATATTTGCGTTTAAACCTTTCTTCCAAAGATATTGCACCTTTACTGAATATTTCTTTAAGCAGTGTAGAGATTAAGCGATATAGGCTCCGAAAAAAAATGAATCTAACGCATAATGAGGGTCTTACGGATCATTTACTAAGTTTATAATAATTTATAAATTTCTATAAATAACTTTACATTACCTATACATTTAGTCATGTAGCTAATTTTTTATAATTTTTTTTTCTATAGTTTTTTATCAATCCCCCTTTTTATACTCTATAATTTATCAATATAATAACATTCGGGTGGGTATATCGACAATATAATAAATTTGTACAGGTTATTTATTAATATTAATAATTTATAAATGTTAAGTTTAATTTATAAACAATATCATTTTATGAAAACAAAATTCTTAAGAATTCTGTCGTCTTTTTTATTGGTGTTTGCCT
>CAJWFY010000051.1 GCA_913031655.1 uncultured Flavobacteriaceae bacterium | reverse complement strand
TTAAACTAACGACTAGAATTAGCTGAATTGACTGTAGAAGATATGCCTATGGTTTGGGTTTTGGATTTCAATTGTTATTGTAGAAGGTTCATCTATTGGAGTTTATTGAATAGGGGCCATAGCTCAGCTGGCTAGAGTGCTTGACTACTTGTCATCTAATCGCATTATTTAATTCTTTATAAAAATTAAAAAATAGACTTAATGTTTTTAATTTTTATATTTTTAAATTCTACAGGATGACCTTCGGATTGCAAAGAAATATAACCTTCGTATAACGGGTCACCTATTTTGTCTAAAAAGTTAATTGGCACATTATTTCCACCCACTTTAATATTGGAATAAGATAAAACTGTATCATTACTAATAATATGATGGATTAGCTTATTTGAATACACTATTACATCAACTTTAACCCAATCATCTTCATGGTAGGTTTTTGAACTAGAATTAATACAATGCGCATTTGCTAACTTAAAATCAATATCTACATCAGTTCCAGGTGAACATATATTTGCAGTTGACCTATTACCTTTTCCTAATCCACCTAATAATTGAACTTCAGCACTAACTGGAAAATCTTGATTAATTAACATAGTTTCGGGATCTTGGCAATGAAGCATTATTCCACTATTTTTTATTGACCAACCCGGAGCACCTTTTAAATGAGCTCCACTAAATTTATATTCTAAACTTAAGTGATAATTTTTAAATTTATTTTTAACAAAAAAAATATGCCCAAACCTGTCGTCAAAAGATTCATAATTCTCATAAGAAACTTTTATTGCTCCATCTTTTACTTTAAAAGTGTTTTTGTAATTATCCCCAAGTTCATTTCTATTAATTTTAATTTCCCAGCCGTCTAAATTTTTCCCATTAAATAAATATTCCCATTGATTATTTTGTGTATTATAATTGTAGTAGCTAAACCCAATTATTATAAAAACCCCTAGAAACAATAAGGAATAAAATATTTTTTTCATAAATCTATTTTTAATCCTTAAAACTAAAACTCAACCCAGCATTATTTTTAAGTCGAATTAAAAGCTTATCACCCATAGCAACTGACGGAGTCAATACTCCACTAACATCTGAAAGTTGATCTTTCGCTAGACATACAGCAGCTTCGCCAAGCATTTTAGAGGTCGAACCATAACCTGGGTCCATATCTCCAATTACTTTAGCTATATCTTTTGATCCATCTTCGTATGTAATATAGAAACGTAGATTATAAAAACCATTTTCTCTTTTATCTTTATCAGGACCTTCACCTGCTTTTGGTAAAATTTTATCAACTATTTTTTTTATAATAGAACCTGGTTTGGCAGACATCATTATACCAAGAGGAATAGTATTAATAATACCTTTTATTCTTCCAGAAAATCCTTTCCCGCATAAAGTTGCTTCGTCATACTTAAAGTCGTTTCCGTAAGAATATTCATTTAACGCATTACTGCGACGAACAATTTTTGTGTTGATGGCAGCCATAAGAAATGGTGCAATCCAATTTTTTGATGAATTGTCATATACAACTGATCTTAAATCATAGCTATCTAAACCTTTTTGATCACCTATTGGGTTAAGTCCATAAGGATTAATTAAAACCTTAAAAACATCTTTGTCTTTATATGCTTCTGCATTAACTTGACTTAGACTTTCATAGGTTCCTCCACTTATTCCTCCGCTAACACCTGCGACTCTCATTTCAATATGTTTAGCGATTTTTATGTTTTTATTACGTGCATCATTTTGAATGAAATAGACTCCCATGTCAGATGGAATAGAATCAAATCCACAACAATTTACAATTTTAGTTCCATTAGATTTAGCAGATTCATGGTGCTTATCAATTACTTTTCGAATCCACTGAATCTCACCTGCTAAATCACAGTAATGAGTTTGGTTTTCCACGCATGCATCTACCAGTTTTGAACCATATTTTGCATAGGGGCCAACAGTTGTGCAAATTACAGAAGTACGTTTAGTCAAATCATCCAAACTAACTTCGTCATTACTATCAGCTACTATTAAAGAAACATTTTCATTTGCGACTTCAGATCTAATCAATTTAAGTTTATCCAAATTTCTTCCTGCCATCGCCCATTTTAAATCTTCATTAATACCATATTTTTTAAATAGGTAATTAGCGACTAGTCTCCCTGTGAAACCAGTTGCTCCCCAAATTATAATGTCAAATTCTCTTGTTTTCTTCATATAGTGTAAATTAAACATTAATATCTTAATGTTGTTAATAATCCAATTATAAATTATAAATTTGTATCGATGTTTTCCCAAACATCGTTTATTAAAAGTTCAAGAGTTTTATGGTCATTATTCTTGGGCTTTTTTTATTTGAAAGTTTCTCGATTATTAGATATAATAGTATTGCTTAAAAAATATTCAAAAAAATAATTGTCACAGCTAAAAACAAATATTGCTTTAAGTTTGATTTTTACATTTTGTCAATATTTTAGTTAAGTCACCATTTGCCCTCTATTAGGCTTTAGTGAAGTCTTAATATACTCTAAATCATCTTTTTCAATAATAGCATAAGCTATGTTATGAGATAAATTAAGAGTTTCAACTCCTGAATTAATTAATTGTTTTTTTTCTAAATTAAAAAACTCTTTTAAATGTGTTTCATGATGTCTTGCAATATGTTCTGAATTAGGCCCCCTAAAATCCCAAATTAACTTTAAATAACTCATATATTAAAAATATTGCTTAAATACATATCATCAAAATATATAATTACAAATTGTTGAAAAATATTTAATAAAACAAGGAAGTTATTGTTATAAATATAACAATAAGCGCTTAATTTGTTATATATGAAAAACATAATTGTATTAGGACTAGGTAAAGTAGGGACACTAGTAGGTGTTCTGTTGAGTAAGAACTTCAATGTCACAGGATTAGATCAAAAAAAACCTCATTACGATTTTAAACTTCCATTTAAAGTGATTGAATCTGATGTTAGTGACGGAAAGAAATTAAAAGAAATATTTAAAAATTATGATACGGTTGTTTCTGCTCTACCATTCTTTTTGAATAAAAATATAGCAAAACTTGCTTTTGATTTAGATCTAAATTATTTTGATTTAACTGAAGACATAGAGACTACAGAATATATTCAAAAATTAAGTACTAAATCAAACAAGGTAATGGCTCCTCAATGTGGTTTAGCTCCTGGGCTTATCGGTATAATAGGCAATGACCTAGCTGTTAAGTTTGACAAATTAAGAGATATAGAATTAAGAGTTGGAGCTCTTCCAAGATATCCTAATGGCCAATTAGCTTACTCTTTCACTTGGTCACCAGAAGGTGTTATTAACGAATACATAAATGATGCCGAAGTAATTCAAAATGGTGTAAAAAAAATGGTGCCGTCTCTTGATGGTTTTGAATATATAAATATTGAAGGACAAGAATTTGAAGCATTTGCTACATCTGGTGGACTTGGTACTATGTGCGATACTTATGAAGGAAAAGTAGATACTTTAAATTATAAAACCATAAGGTATCCAGGACATGGAAAATTAATGAGATTTTTAATGTATGAGTTAATTTTAAAAAATGATAAGCCTAAACTAAAAGAAATATTAAGTAATGCTAAACCACCAGTAGAAGAGGATGTTGTTTACGTGTATGCTGTTGTTGAGGGATGGAAAAAAGAAAAAATTTCAAGAAGTGAGTATTTTAAAGCATTTTATCCAATTGAAATTGAAGGTAATAAATGGAGAGCTATTTCATGGACAACTGCTGCATCCTTAGTTGCTGTAATTGAAATGGTTAATAACGGAAAACTTTCAAATAAAGGCTTTATAAAACAAGAAGAAATTTCATTTGAAGATTTTTTAAAAACTGATTCTGGAAAATTATTTTTAGACTAACTTTAATCTATGAGGTTTAAAGAAAAGAAGACGATAAACATTATTCTAGAATCATTATTTGACACCTACTCTAACAGAGTTCCTGATGTAAAAAAAATAACTAGTGCTTTAATTGATAACAACATAATCTTAGATCAGTCTGAAATCATTAATGACCATATTGCTTTTAGAACAATGGGAGTTAAGTTTCTTGGGATTCAATCGCTAGAGAAGATTTTTCTTCACCACGGCTATGTAAAAAGAGATTTTTATTCATTTAAAATTAAAAAATTAAATGCCTTTTGGTATTCACATTCAGATGAAAATATGCCAAGAATATTTATAAGTGAATTAAAAGTTAATGAATTAAACAAAAAATCTAAATCTATAATTTCTAAATACACAGACCAAGTAATAGAGGATCCTGTAGATAAATTAGATTTAAACAATGCAAATGAAGTAATTAACTTTTTAAGTAATCCTCTTTGGAGTTTACCATCCTTAAATGATTTTAATGATCTATTAGAAGAAACAGAATATGGATCTTGGGTTATTTATAATAGATACTACTTAAATCATTATACTATAAGTGTACATGAACTTATTGATAAATACAATACTCTAGAAGAATTTAATGCTTTTGTTACCAAAATCGGAATTAAACTCAATGACTCTGGAGGGGTAATCAAAGAAAGTAAAGATGGGTTATTACTTCAAAGTAGTTCGGTAGCGAATAGAGTTAAAGCTAATTTTTCTGAAGGAAGTTCAATTATTCCAGGAAGTTATGTTGAGTTTGCAGAAAGAAAAATTCTCCCTAAGTACATTGATGTTAGTGAAATTAAATCCATTCACAGAAGAGATGGGTTTGAAGCTGCCAATGCCGACAAAATATTTGAAAGCACCTATAAAAAACAAGTAGAAAAAAATTCTTAATAATTATTCATCTTAGCTACTCTATCTAAATGATAATTAGAATCTCCTAAAGTTCTTTGAATAACTCTCGCTCTTTTAAGGAAAAATCCGACATCTGCATCATCTGTCACTCCTATTCCTCCATGCATTTGAACAGCTTCGTTACTTACAAGTTTAAAAGTCATTCCTAATTTAGCTTTTGCCAAACTAGCTAGTTTAGCAAGGTTTGAATCATCAGAATCAATAGCTTGTAAGGCCTTTAAAACTATAGACTTACAAAGTTCAATCTCTCCAAACATAATAGCAGAGCGATGTTGAAGCGCTTGAAAAGAACCTATTTTAACTCCAAACTGTTCTCTTTCTTTCAAATAACTCATTGTCATTTCAAAAGCTTCTTGAATACTTCCTAACATTTCTGCAGCTAAGCCCACTCTAGCAATATCAAAAGTTTTGTTTAAAATAAAATCACCATCATCTCCTTGAGAAAGCAAATGTGACTTTTCTACTTTAACATTATTAAAAGATATGTCAGAATATGTTCTTGAATCCATATGTACTTTATTATTAAATGATATTCCATCAGATTTTGAATCTACTAAAGCCAACATAGTATTTAAACCAGATTCATCTATTGATGACACAATAATATAATCTGAAACACTACCGTCGATTACAAAATTCTTACTACCATTTAAAACATAACCTTCTCCTTTGTTAGAAAGTAAAGAGTTTAACATATTTGGATTGTGATGAACTCCTTCTTCATGAGCTAATGAAACTAATTTACTTCCATTCATTATCTCTTGAAATAACTTAGCTTTTAAAATTTCATTTTTAGAAAAAGATATTAGTGTAGAAGACAGTAAGACAGTTGAAACTATTGGGGAAAGAGTTAATTTTCTGCCCATTTCCTCTAAAACCTGGCCTAAACCAACATATCCAAAATTTAATCCGTTATACTTTTCAGGGACTGTCAATGCAGTCCAACCCATTTCTACCATCTCCATCCACAGATCTTTGTCATGAGTTTTATAACTATTATCTCTAAGATCTCTTAAACTAGATAAAGGAGATTTCAAATCTAAAAATTCTTTAGTAGATGTTTTCAGCATTTGCTGTTCTTCATTTATTATTAGTGCCATTGTATTTTATTTTGAGGGTAAACCTAAGATTCTTTTTGCAATGATATTTAATTGAACTTCGTGGGTTCCTCCTTCAATAGAGTGACCTTTTGTTCTACAAAAATATCTAGCTTGTAATCCATTATTTGACTCTTTACTAGTCCATTCGCTTGCATTAAAACCATTTACACTAAGTCTCAATTCTTCACTCTGAATACTTAATTCTGTACCATAATATTTAAAAAAAGAAGATGCAGCTCCAGAACTGTTTCCTGCTTTATGTTCATCCATAGTTCTTTGAATAGTTAAATCAAATATTTCTTGATTCATTTCCAATTCAGCTATTTTAGATCTTAAAATAGTATCTGATAAGATATCATTATTCTTTCCTAAAACTTTAATAGCTTCATCTCTTAGGTATTCCTTTTTGTCAGTATCTCCTATTCCTCCAATCATTTGACGTTCATGAGTCAATAAGTATTTGGCAATAGTCCAACCTTCATTTAAAGTTCCTACTAAATTTTCTTTAGGAACCTTTACAGAATCAAAAAAAGTTTCTGTGAAAGGAGAGTTTCCGCTTATAAGCTTAATTGGTCTTGTTGTAACTCCCTCTGAAGCCATATCAATTAAAAGAAAACTAACTCCTTTGTGCTTTGAACTAGAATCTGTTCTAACTAAGCAAAAAATCCAATCTCCTTTATCTCCAAATGAAGTCCACACTTTGGATCCTGTAACTAAAAAATGATCACCCTTGTCTTCGGCTTTAGTTTGCAAATTAGCTAAATCACTTCCAGCATTTGGCTCGCTATATCCTTGAACCCATCTGATTTTAGCTTCGGATATTTGAGGTAAATAATGTAATTTTTGTTCTTCACTAGCAAACTTTAACATGGCTGGTCCAAGCATAGTAATACCAAAATTAATATGAGGTTTTCTACAACCTAATCGACCCATTTCTTGATTCAAAACATTGTTCTGCTCGAGACTTAATCCACCACCACCATATTTTGATTCCCAATATGGAACAATCCACTTTTTTTCAAGCATTTTTTCAAACCAAACTTTTTGATCTTTATTACTAAACTCAGCTTTCCTTCCACCCCAATACACTTGATTAGGATCTGTAAGTTTTTCTCTCATACTTTCAGGACAGTTATCTTCTAACCATTTCCTGGTTTCCATTCTAAAACTGGTTAAATCAACTTTTACTTGTGTTTCCATTCTTAATATACTGTTTAAACTTGTTCTTTTATTTGCCTATAAATTTTGCTTTTCTTTTTTCTAAAAATGCATTAACGCCCTCTTTAAGGTCGTGACTATGAAATGCAGCTACTTGCTCTTTCGCTTCAAATTCAATGGTATCGTACAAATTATTATCTAATGAAAAAATCATGTCTTGTTTTGTAATTCCTATAGCGACAGTAGCTTTTTCAGAAAGTTCAATTGCCCATTTTTTTGCACTATTTACAATTTCTGAACTATCAACTAATTTATTTGTTAAACCTAAACTCAAGCATTCTTCACCTAAAACTTTTCTTCCGTTCGATGCAATTTCTAAAGCTTTACTATACCCTACTTGTCTGGAAAGCAACCAACTTGCCCCACCATCCGGACCTAAACCAATGTTTATAAATGCATAAAGAATTGAACTTTCTTTACTCATTACTCTAAAATCACAAGCAAGAGCAAAAGCTGCACCAACTCCTGCTGCAGTTCCGTTTATTGCTCCAATAATTGGTTTTTTTAATGATAAAAAACGTTTCATTAAAGGTTTATATTTTTCAATTATATAGTCTCGACTCTGTTCAGCTGTAATAAGTCCAAAAGTTGACATATCTGCTCCAGCACAAAAGCCTTTTCCTTTTCCTGTTAAAACAACTGATCTAATACTATCGTCATTTTCAACTATTGAGAAAGACTCATTAAAGCCATCAAGTAAATCTTGATTAACTGCATTATATCTCTCTGGTCTATTTAAAGTAATTATAGCTACACTTCCTTCTATTTCAATAAATACTGCTTTATCCATATAAAAAATTTTATTCGTAAGCCATTGCTAAAGTTTCAGCAACGCAAACTGGTTTTTCTTGACCTTTAAGTTCTACTGTGACTCCTAATTTATACTTAGCGCCATCAGTTTTGATTTCGCATTCTAACAAAGAAACTCTTCCTCTAACCATACCTCCAGATGGAGTTGCACTAGTAAATCGTACTCTATCTAATCCATAATTAATTCCCATTTTAACACTTCCTATAGTTAGTGTATCATATGAAAATCTAGATGCAAGAGATAAAATCATAAAACCATGAGCTATTGTAGTTTTATAAGGGGAATGTTTTTCAGACTTATCTTTGTCAATATGTATCCACTGTTCGTCTTCAGTTATTTTTGCAAACAAGTTAATTTTATCTTGAGAAATTTCAATCCAATTTGATATTCCCAATTCTTTCCCAACACTTTTACTCATTTCTTCTAAATTTTTAAAATGAGTTTTATAAGCTTCTTTATTTTCCATTTATTAAAGTTTTTAAGTTTTTACATAGGCATAGCCCCACCATTTGCATGAAGTGTTATTCCACTAACAAAGCCTGATTCTTTGGATGCTAAAAAGAGATAAGCATGACCCATATCCTCTGGAGTTCCAATTCTTCCTACCGGAATCATTCTTACACCAGCTTGAATTATTTCATCTGGCATACTGTCTGACATAACTGATTTTACAAAGCCTGGAGCTACAGCATTAGCTGTAATACCATATTTACCAACTTCCTTACAAAGTGCTCGTGTAAATCCAGAAATTCCTGCTTTTGTAGCACAATAGTTTGTTTGACCAAAAGCTCCAGCAGTTCCGTTGATAGAAGAAGCAGAAACAATTCTTCCGTAACCATTTGCTTTCATATGTGGAACTACTGATTTAGTTACCACAAATAGAGACTTAAGGTTTACATTAATAACTGAATCCCATTCTTCTTCAGACATTTTTAAAAATGATTTATCTCTTATAATTCCAGCATTATTAATTAAAATTTCAATTTTTCCATGCTCTTTGATGATTTCTGCAATGGCTTTATCTACCGAATCTTGGGATGTAACATCAACTTTTTGATAAAATATTTTACCTCCTGTTTTTGATATTTCTTCAACAGTATCATTCCCATCTAAAACGTCCCATAATGCAACTGTAGCTCCTTCACGACAAAAAACCTCACAAATACCTTTTCCTATGCCCCTTGCTCCTCCAGTTACGATTGCTACTTGACCTTCTAATCTTTTCATTTTTTTATTTATTAAGTTATACTTATTGAATTAGTATCAAAATACTAAATTAAGAAAATTATTACTATTTATATAATTTCGAACAAACCAGCTGCACCCATTCCACCTCCAACGCACATTGTTGAAACAACGTACTTAGCTCCTCTTCTTTTACCTTCAATTAAGGCATGAGCAACCATTCTTGAACCACTCATCCCATAGGGATGACCAATTGAAATAGCACCACCATTTACATTCAATAGTTCATTGGGAATATTTAAAACATCTCTACAGTAAATTACTTGAACTGCGAAAGCTTCATTTAGCTCCCAAAGACCAATATCACTCACTTTTAATCCATGCTTTTTTAATAATTTAGGAACAGCATATATTGGACCTATTCCCATTTCATCAGGCTCACAACCAGCAACAGCAATTCCTCTATATATTCCAAGAGGAGTAACGTTTTGTTTAGCTGCTAATGAGGACTCCATTAATACACAAGCTGAAGCTCCATCAGATAATTGACTAGCATTTCCAGCAGTAATTAAACCACCTTCAATTACTGGATTTAATGAGCTTAATCCTTCAATAGTAGTAGTTGGTCTATTTCCTTCATCTTTAGATAAAGTGTTTTCAACAAAAGAAACTTCTTTAGTCTCCTTATTCATTACACCCATTGAAGTTGTTACAGAAAAAATTTCTTGATCAAACTTACCTT
>CAJWFY010000050.1 GCA_913031655.1 uncultured Flavobacteriaceae bacterium | reverse complement strand
ATGATTTTTTATCAATAAATAATGATAAAAATATGGTCTATCTATCAAGCTCTGCCCAGAAAAGTTATTGTTCTATCGACTATAAAGATGACATGTTTCTCATTTTCGGAAAAGAGTCTGTCGGTTTGTCAAAAAATATAATCACTAAAAACTCAGATAAACTTTATAAAATTCCAATATACAGCAATCACGTTAGAAGCTTAAACTTAGCAAATGCAGTAAGCATAGTGGTTTACGAAGGTCTGAGAAATATTAATTAGAGTTAGAAGTATTTGTGTAATTTTTTTCATTGATTTAAATTTAGATAAAACAATGTAATGGCATAACACATCAGGATTTATTGAATTACAACAATAACATATGGCAGTAGTTTAATTATGGGAATAAGGATGTTATTTTATCCTTATTAGGAATTGATAAAATTTTATCAGCATAATCTATGTACAACTTGTGTCCCAATGGCAGCTGTGTCTTAATTTCAGAGGGTGTGCCAATCTTAAATTCTTCATTTCCTGTTATTCCATTTTCTTTTTTGCCTGTTATTTCATAATAATCCCACTCAGCAAGAATCAACCAATAAGCATATTCTTGAGTTATAATTTTCTGATAAGCTTCATCATTTTTTAAATCTGCATAACTAGAGATATCATAAATTCCTTTATTAACAGCTTCCATCATAGCTAAATATAAGAGTGAGGAAGAATCTTTATAATTCCAGTCTGAATAAGATAAGTAAAACACAACATTTGTAATTGTATGTAAAAGGTGTTCTATTACTTCTCCAATTTGATCAGCTCCTCCTGAACCTTGTTCCCAAATATAATCTGTAGCATTGTCATCGTAAGGTTTAGGAGGAATTCCAGTCTTAAAATTAGGATCATTGACCATACCATCAACTCCAACTCTTTGATATACATATTTATCTTTACTTATTTGAAGATACTTTGATCTCATTGATTGATCAATGTTAGAGCTTTCCTTGAACATTTCATTGTAAGTAGATCCGACATTACCTAAAAATGTTTTTGAAACTCCTTGTCTTCCAAAAATTCTTAAATTATTGGAATCAACATAATTTGGAAAATCATTATCTGAATTTTTAGATGCTTCACTTTCAGATTCAGAACCTCCACAAGAAACAAAAAAGACAATTATGAATGTTATTAAGAAGTTTATTAATGCTTTCATAATGATTTATATAAACAATATAAGGAATTTAAAAACAGGAATTAGTTGTTTTTTTATATTAGCATTAGTGCATGCAGAATTGGGGCTGTTCTAAATATTTTTCGAACTTAATTTTATAGATTTTAGCTGATTGATTCCATTAACAGTAGTAGTCCAAACAATAAAAATATCATTGTTTATTATTTCTAACTGAGGGACTCCGGTATTTCTTCCTCCATCAATTTTAGATATTGTAATTGGCTTAGAAACTTTTCCATTAATTGAAATTTTTTTTATTTTTAAGTACGTACCAGTTTCATCGACTTCCATGTAACTAACTATCACCTGCTCATTATTTAAAAAAGCAACATCTACTCTACCTATAGCATCGTGGTCATTGAGTTTGAATGGAGTACCAAAAGAATCACCATTATTTTTTGAAAATGAAACGTTCACTAAAGGATTATCATTAACTACTGTAAACCATGCAACAGCAAGATTTGTTGAGCTCATAGCAACTTTAGGACCATTTACAGGACATCCATTTATTATCCATCCATCATTATTTATTGGCTTAGGCTCTTCCCAAACTCCGTTTATGTTTCTGGTAATATAAATATCCCTTACCTCTTTCTCACTTCTGTCCCTGTATACTATGATGGGTCCGTTATTAGTCATTGCTATTGATGTCTGACAGCAATCACATACCGCTGCATCGAGTTCGCTTTCATTTATGATCTCTCCCTTACTGGTGATTTCTGCAAAACGAATTGTCATTGGTTTATGATGTCCGTCTAATTTCATTTCTACAGTGTTTCTTCCATCTAACCAAGTAATAAAAAATCCTTTATTATTATTAGCAATGATGCTTACAAAACCATGTTCTGCCTTAATTCCATCCGTATTTAATAAAAAATCTTCTTTTATTTTCTCCCCTGATAATTTCTGTAAATTTAAAATCACGTCATAAGTATAGGTTCCCGAAGCCGATTTCTTTAAATAACTTGTAATTATTAAATCCTCGTTAATTGCATGAGCAGGGAAATCAGCCCAATTAACAAACCAGTCGGAACCAAAAGCAATTCTTTGGGGTTTGATCCATTCCCCTTTTTTAAACTGACTAAAATGTAAGGAAGCTTCATTATCTTTTTTAGAAGAAATCCATGATAATGATAAAGTACCATTGGAAGAAACTAAATTAGGTTGTGCATTGTTATCTCCATATAAAAATGGAATATCCTCTACAAATACCTCTTTTGTTGTACAAGAAATTATAGTTAGTAAAGTTAAAGTGGCAATGAATTTTTTCAAACTACAATGTTTTTAATTTTTTTATTATTTGCTTAGAATCCCAGACAATCGTCCCGACAATCGTTTCGATTTTCATTCCTTTTTCATTAAAAATATATACTGTTGGCAAAGAATAGATTCCAAGTGTTTCATTTGATCCGACAGATTTTAAAAAATTAAAATTATATTTTTTATCATTTTTAAACTTAGATATTTTTGAAATTTTTTCATCAGAAACTAACAAAAAAGTATAATTATAATTTTTTAAAATTTCTTGAGCTTTAGTGAGTCCTGGCATTTCCACAACACATGGTCTACACCAAGTAGCCCAATAGCTAATGATGATTTTCTTTCCCTTATATAAGGATAAATCTACTTTTTGGTTTTTTAAATCTACAAAAGAAGTTTTAAGCTGCATGGACTCTAAATCAGACAACTTTTCGTTTTGAGGATTACTTGGGTTACACCCAAATAACAAAATCAAACAACTTATATAAATAAGATTTCTCATTTTTAATTATTTATTTTATTAAAAAAAAGATAAGTTTTGTTTCTGTCTAAAAGAAACTAGTGTAATAAATAGTAGAATTAGTTTTTTCATCATCTTAAATCTAACTTATTTATTAGTGCAATCAAAACTTAAGAAATATCTATTAAATTTTTGTTAAACACTTAAATACATAAATAAGATCGATATTCTAAACAAAACTTTAATAGATATTTCTTAACTTTTTTAAAATAAAATAATTTTAGTAAATTTAATTAGTTGTGAATTAACTTATTATAAATCTTATGAAAAACTTTTTACTTATAATATTAACTATTGGCTTTTGTAACTTTAACTTTAGTCAAGAATCCGAAAGTAACACCACACCTTTACCTAATTACAGGTTAGCAGCTAAATACTCCCCTAAACAGTTATCTAAATTAGTTCATTCGACATCTGTAAAACCTCATTGGTTAAAAAACGGAAATCGTTTTTGGTATCAGTACAAAACCACTGAGGATGCAAATTATTATTTAGTAGATGCAGATAAAAAGAGTAAAACTCCTTTGTTTAACAATGAAAATATGGCTAAGTGGCTTACAGAAATCACAAAGGATCCCTATGACGCTAAGCACTTACCTAAGTTAGATTTGAAGTTTGTTAATAATGAAACTGCTATACGTTTTAGGATCACTTCAACAGAAAAAGTTATTTCAAAAGAAGATGTAAAAGAAACTAAGAACGACTCTACTGATCTTAAAGAAAAGAGCAAAAAACCCAAGATGGAAAAAAAAACTTACCATCTTGAATATAAAATTGGGGGAAATGGTCTTCGAATTATAGATACTAAAAAGAAAATAAAAAAAGAATGGAAAAAGTGGGCTACTGTTGCACCTGATAGTTCCATTGTTGTGTTCTCTAAATATCATAATTTATATTGGATGGATAAGAGCAATTTCATGAAAGCTGTCAAAAACGAGAAAGACAGTACTATTGTTGAAAATCAATGGACATCTGATGGAGTTAAAAACTATAGTTACGCAGGAGGCTCTAGAGGGGAAAATAATGAATCTGAAATAAAAGACAAAGACAATAGAAAAAGTGCTAGAGTTATATGGTCTCACGATTCTAAGAAATTTGTATATCTAAGATCTGATACTAGAATGTTAAAAGACTTATGGGTAATTAACTCTGTTACTGAAAAACGTCCTACATTAGAAACCTATAAATATCATATGCCAGGAGAGCAAGAATATAAATCTTCTGAAATTTTAATTTTTGATGTTCCATCAAAAGATATAACTAAAGTAGTATTAGACACGACCAAACAAGTTAATTTAAGTGTCTATAGATCTCCTAGAAAGCTATCTAATGAAGATGATGAGTTTCAACCATCTACACTTCTTTCTAAAAAAAATAAAATATACTTTAGTTCTATTAGTAGAGATCGTAAAAAATTAGATATTAATGTTGCTGATATTAACACAGGAAAAGTAAAAGTACTTATTAAAGAGCGCTTTAATACTTACATAGAACAAAGAAATTTAGTATTGTTTAATAATGAGCAGGAAATGATTCATTGGTCTGAAAGAGATGGTTGGGCTCATTTTTACCTCTATGATTCTTTTGGTATATTAAAAAATCAGATTTCATCTGGATCTTTCCATGCCAATAGCTTTGTCAATATTGATGAAAATAAAAGAGTGTTATTTTTTACTGCAAATGGTGTTGAAAGTAGCATAGATCCTTATTACGAGCACCTATACAGTATTAATCTAAACGGGACTGGATTACGAAACTTGAATAAAGGTGATTTCACAAGTTCAACAAGTATGGCAGATTCCAACAAATACTTTGTAAGTAATTTTTCAAGAGTTAACATAGCTCCAAAATCGGAACTAAGAACAAATACTGGAACATTGGTGTTATCACTTGAAAAGGCAGACTTGTCACAACTTATGTCTACTGGCTATAAATTTCCAGAACCTTTTAAAATGAAGGCAGATGATGGGTTTACAGATATATATGGTGTTATTTATCGCCCTTATGATTTTGATAAAAACAAAAAGTATCCATTAATTGAATACGTATATCCTGGACCTCAAACTGAAGCAGTTTCCAAGAGTTTTTCATTAAGAATGAATAGAACGGATCGTTTAGCTCAGCTTGGATTTATAGTAGTAACATTAGGTAATAGAGGCGGGCATCCAGCTCGTTCTAAGTGGTATCATAATTATGGGTATGGAAATCTTAGAGATTACGGTTTAGCAGATAAAAAAAGAATAGCCGAACAATTGGCTGATAAATATGCATATATAAATTTAGATAAAGTGGGTATTTTTGGTCACTCCGGTGGTGGTTTTATGTCTACTGCTGCAATGTTAGTTTATCCTGATTTTTTCAAAGTAGCTGTTTCATCATCTGGAAATCATGACAATACAATGTATAATAGTTGGTGGAGTGAAACGCACCATGGTGTAATGGAAGAAATTGGAGAAGACGGAAATTTAAATTACAACTATCAAATTGATGTAAACCAAAGTTTAGCTAGTAAACTTAAAGGAAATTTGATGCTATCTACTGGAGATATTGACAATAACGTACATCCAGGTGCAACAATAAGAATGGCACATGCACTTATTAAAGCAAATAAACGTTTTGAATTTCTGCTTTTACCTTCTCAAAGGCATGGCTATGGAGAAATGAATGAATATTTCTTTTGGAAAAAAGCAGATTATTTTACTAAGTACTTATTAGGTAAAGAAAATACAGATGTAGATATTTTAGAAATGAATAGAGATTTGCCTAATAAAAATTAAACACTAAAAAATAAGATCAAGTGAAGTCTTAATAGTAATTGTCAATAGAAGCTCCCCTACTTATATAAGTTAGATTTTCTATTAACGGATCTGTGTTGTTAGCATACATAATAGTATGGTTCTTATATCTCCTTATTGAGTTAATCTATTATTCTTATTCTAGTTAAATATTGGTGAGAAGTCATATACAGATATTCAAATTTATCGTCAAAAGCACAGTTTGCACTTCTAACTTTAGTTCGAATTGTACCAATATGATTCCCTTCTTTATTAATCAACAAAACTCCTCCAGGACCTGTCGCAAAAATAGTTCCTGATGGATGTACTTTTAAACCATCAAATAGCCCTATATCTTTTTTCGATAAAACAGAACCATCAAAAAATACTTCAGGATTTTCCACTCCTTCATCTGTGATTTTATATTTCATAATTACAGGATTTTTCGAATCAGAATTAGCAACATATAAAGTTTTTTCATCTATAGAAATAGCAATGCCATTAGGTCGTGACAAATTTTTAATTAAAACTTTCAATTCCCCATCGTTACTAAGCCTGAAAACGCCATTGAATTGTAATTCTTTTAGTTTATCATTATCACCATTTCGTAGTCCATATGGTGGATCAGTAAAAAATAATTCTTTTTTATTATTATACACTAAGTCATTAGGACTATTAAAAAGTTTATTATTAAATGATGTAGCAACTGGTAAAACTTCGTTACTGTTCCAATCTATTAATTTTACTATTCTCCTATCACCATGCATACAAATTATTAAGTTTCCTTCTTGATCAATTGTTAAACCATTTGTACCAGCCTTTTTTGAATTAGGCACAATTCCAGAGTATCCAATTTCATTTATAAAAGTGCTTAAACCATTTTTCTTATCCCATTTATAAATAACATTATTAGGAACATCAGAAAAAAGAAGCGCATTTAGTTTTTTAGACCACACAGGGCCTTCTGACCAATTAAAACCTTTAGCTATAATTTCAATTTTTGAATCTTTAGAAATATATTCATCCATTTCGCTTGACAATCTTTCAATAGAACCAATAAAATTATTTTGACCTATGGAAACAAACGGGATAAACAGTAATAGTAGAAATAGTTTTTTCATAATATTGGTTTCAACTAAATATAACAATTATCTAAATATTATTAATCTAAACGCTTTGTAGATGACTGTGGGATTATCCATATGTTTTCTTTTAAATCAATTATCCCTCCCATTTCTTCTGTAACTACTCTATCTGTCACTATCAATCCTTTATTAGCCATGTTCTCAAAGGTATCAATACCATCATTTGGAAAGTTTTGTCTAGTTCTGTGAATGTTAAATCGATTTGAAAATTTTCTATTGAAAGATTCTTCTATACCATCTTTTCCAATCATAAAACCAATTAAACCTCCCCAGGTTGCAGTTGGATTATCCGAATCCCATCCAGCTAATGTTCCGATTTTTATGGTTTCTTTTAAATCACCCTCTCCATAAAATAGGCTTACCAAACTTGCAGCGAAATTTATTCCTGCTGCAAAGCAACCATTACAATATAATTTTTTGGAGGTAATATCGTAGCCATCTTTTTGATTAACCTGATACCTATAATAAATCGAATCTCTAGCTTGTTCCCAAGTAATACCCGACTTGTGTAATTTACGCGTATAATCAAACATTTGAGCTGAATAAGAGCTATTAGGAAGAACTTCTCTTGCCTTATCAGACATCCAAGATATTCTTTGATTCAAGGTTTTTTCGTTATCTGTTATGGAAGCCAAAGAATACATTGTTACATAAAACTTTGAAATATCTTCAGCTTCATTCCTTGCAGTAGTTTGAATAGGTAAATGAGCCATATTTAGTGCCACATCTGGTCTTGTAGGTGCGAATAACCCAAATATCTCCGTGGTTAATTGAGCATCTATCATTTCAAAATGTTCGTTCAAATTTGGATTGCCTGTTTCAGGTGGAAGAACACCATCTTTCATTAAGTCAAAAGCTTTTTGATTGGATACCCATAAGTAATTTTCTTCTTCAGGTTTTATATGTTTTAACCAACCATCACGGATCTGATTAGGCGACAAAACATTAGAACCATTTGTATAAAGAAGATGTTGATAAATATATTCAATGTCAGTATCATCGTCTGATCCCCAAATTTCATCCTTGCCTTTAAATACAAAATCTATGGTCAAGGATAATTTACTAGCAACACCTTCCTCCCATATATTGGGTTGATCAGGTTTTCCCCAGTCATCTCTTGTATAAAAATCTCCAGTTTTAATCTCACCAATGTTTCCTATTTTATCCATCTCAGTAACTAGTCCGGTCCAATTAGCAATACATTGTCCTAACCAAAATCCATATAATTGATTATAATATTTATCTCTTGAAATATTAATAGTTTGTTTTTCTGCTGTAACTGAGTTGGCTTTATTTTTACTTTGTGTCTTATTAACTGTATTGCAGGATGAGAAAATAATTAAAATAAATATTATTAATTTTTTCATAATATAAATTTGAAAAATTATGCTTTGATTATGTTTTAACTAAATATAAGTTAATACAAAAACATAAAAAATTTAAATAGTAATTTTTAAAACAAGCCATTAATTTTATTTTAACATAATCCTTACTGCTGTTTTAGTGTAATTATGATTTTTTTTATTTTTTTAAAACTCTAAAATAAATTACATTCTTAAAAGAATGTTTAAAATATTTTATATATATTCAATAATTAATTTTAAAAAAAAATGAAATGAAAAAAAATTTAACATTACTAATATTACTAACAACATTTTTTGTTTTTGGACAAAAAAAGAAAAATGGAAGCATTTACCTTAATCATCCTGCAATAGAAGTTGTGGAAGACTTGTTTAAAGCAATGAATGCAAACGATACAGAAAAATTAAATGAATTGATAGCTGATAATTACAAGGGAGTTGCTGGGGATCAAATGAATAAGGATGCTAAGCCACAGACCAAAGCACAATTCATTCAAAATGTAAAAAATCTACATACAAATTCACTTTATTTTTCAATTAGAAATACAAAAAATAGTTACCCAGATGCTGTAGAATATAAGGACGAGAATTTTAATGGTGTTACTTGGATTTATAGTTGGGAATATTGGACAGCTGTTGGTGGAACAACTGGAATTGACTATTCACAACCACGTCACACACAGTATGTCGTTAACAAAGACAATCAAATTAGTTTTGCACGTATCTACCTAAATCAAGTGCCTTACACAGAAACTAATAAAAGTCAAAAAATAATAGACGATGGTAAAATATATTCTCATCATCCAAATATCAATGTAGTTAGAAAGTTTATTAAAGCTTTAGAACATGATGACAGCGATAACTTATTTGTAGATTTTGATGAAAATGCTAAGACTGATGGAATGTATAATGATTGGGGTAATGATCCAGGTTCAATTGATGATTTAAGAGCTGGTTTTGAGAGTTTTAAAACAAATTATACTATAAACAGCATGGATAATGCTTGGATAAAATTTTTCGAAGTTGAATCCGGAACAAATTATGTTCAATCTTGGTGGCGTATGTCGTTAACAAGAAAAAAAGATAATAAAGAGATCATTATTCCAGTGATGTTTAATCACCAGTTTAATGAAGATGGTAAAATTACAAAACATTTTGAGGCTTGGAATCAAGCTAAAATATAATTTAAAAAAATGGGCTATAAATTGATTTTAATTTATTGAATTGGATTTATGTCCTAGAAAATTTAATAAACCCTCTAATTTACTTTGGAGGGTTTTTTATTATCCTCAAGTTACTGCCCTACGCATATAAGATTATTTTTTATTGAATTTATTTTAATTTCCTTAAATTTAATTATGATAAAAAACATAATATTTCTTTTACTTATTTCACAGTTTACATTTTCTCAAAATATTTTAAATTTAAAAAACAGAGCCTCTGTTATAAAAGATATTCAAAAAGATAGAATTGAAAATTTACTTCCAAAGCTCATGAAAGAAACTGGAATTGATATGTGGGTGATTATTACTAGAGAATATAATGAAGACCCCATAATAAAAACATTATTACCACCAACTTGGTTAAATGCAAGACGAAGAACAATACTAGTTTTTTACTATGATAATAATAAAATTGAAAGCGCAGCAATATCTAGATATAATTTCGGAGAAAACATTCCTTCCATATGGGACAAAGAAAAAACTCCGAATCAATTTGAAGCACTGTATGATTATATACTTAAAAAAAATCCTAAAAAAATTGGATTAAACTTCTCTGAAAACTTTGCGCTAGTTGATGGTATATCCAAAACTGATTTTGATTTGTTTTATAATAATGCGAAATCGGAAATTCAAAATAAAGTTGTTTCAGCAGAAAAATTAGGAATAAGATGGATTGAAACTAGAACTGAAAAAGAAAAAAATATTTATACTCA
>CAJWFY010000049.1 GCA_913031655.1 uncultured Flavobacteriaceae bacterium | reverse complement strand
AATAAAAACGAAGCAAATAGAATTTGTTTACATTTTTTCATTTTTAATTATTTAATGTTAATTTTTTATAACACGAAAATATGTGATGTAAATATTATTCGTTCTTAATGGAATACTACATTCATACTTCAATTATGTAAAAAGACGAAATTCAATACTACATTAATACTACAAGAGTTTAAGTTATATTTAATTACACAACAAGCATTCGTCAATAAGAAGTGTATATTTGATTAACTAGAAAAATATATTTTTGAAAAATTCATTACTTTTTAGCGTATTTTTTTTAATTATAATTCAATCAACTTACGCACAAGAATGGTCTTCTTTATTGGATTCAATTGATAAGTATAAAGAGTTTGATCCCCAGAAGTCACTTAAATTTGGTTTTCAAGCATTAGAAAAAACTAATTTTGATGAAATATCGTATAATTTATACGATTTAAATTTCAAAATTGCTTCAGTTTTTTATTTAGCTAAAAATTATGAAAAATCCTTTCAATTTTTAACTACATCTCTTTCTATTTATGAGCTATTACCAATTAAAGAAAGAAGATATAAGTTCATAAAAAAACCTCCGTGGCTTTTAGCTCTCCTTGGAAATGTTTATTTCAGATTAGGGAGAAATGAAAGAGCAAAAAAAATCTACAATGAGGCAATTATAAATTTTAATCTAATTGAAGAGAAAGAAGAAAAAAATTATGGATTAAATACATCTGATGATTCCTTGGGAAACATATACTTAGATCAAAACGATTCTGATGAAGCAGAAAAATATTACAAACGATCATTAGAAAGGAGAATTAATTTCGGAAAAGTATCAGATATAATGTTTTCTTATTCCCTGCTAACGAAATTCTATTTTAAAATTAATAAAATAGAATTAGGACTTAAATATTTGAAATTAGCTAAAGAATTGTTTGAAAACTCAAAAACTAACAGCAAGTCAGAAACCCCAATATTTTATTCCAAAACTATTTCTGCATATGCATCCTATTTAAAAACTAATGGTGAAATATTAAAAGCATTAGATCTATTTAAAAAAGCAAAAAATCTTATTAAATATTATCCTGACTTACACCTTCAAGATGTGAATTTTTCCATATCAGAATGTTTCTATGAACTAAAAAAATACAATCAAACAAATGAAATTATTTTAGAGAATTTAAATAGTGAGTTCTTTAACATAAATAATACAATAAGTAACTATCAGTTACTACTAAAAAGTTATTCAGCACAAAAAAGATTTAAGGATTTGCTTTTAATAAATGACTCTTTGAACTATTATTCATCAAAACAAAAAAAGATTAATAGCATTTCTTTTGGTGATTTAGAAACTCAGCTTATTATATCTGAAAAACAAAAAGAATTGAATCTTAATAAAATAAAGTACAATAAATATCAATATTTCTTTATAATATTCATTTTATCATTCATTGCGGTAGTTATAATTCTATTGTACAATTTTAATTATCAAAAAGAAAAAAATATACGTTTAGATTTAGAAAAGAAACAAATCATGAATGAGCTTGATTCGAAAAATAGAGAATTAGTTAGCAAAGCGAATTTTATAGTGCAAAGGAATGAATTTCTAGTAAACCTTAATTCTAAAATAAATAAAATTTCATCAGATAATATAAAAAAAGAAATAAAAAGTGCAATTAACGCTGAAAAATCCTATGAAGAATTTGATAAAATATTTACTCAAGTATATCCAGGATTCTATGAAAATTTGAAATCGAAGCATGATTTATCTCAAACTTATCTCAGACTTGTTGCTTATATAAAAATGAATGAGAACAATAATGAAATAGCTACTCTTAGTGGTGTTTCATTAAGAACCGTCGAAACACAGCGCTATAGACTATCAAAAATATTAAATTTAAAAGATGACCAAGACTTAAACTCCTACATAATGAACATATAGTTTTTTCAAATAAAATTTTCATATTATAATAGCCTTTAATTCCATATATTTCAATCAAAATGAATACCTCAATATTATTTAAGGTAGTTTGATTAAATAAAAGATGAATGACAAAAAACATATTTTCAATATTATTTCTTTTACATTTTTTCTCTTTTTCTCAACAAGATAATCTAGCTCTAGATTTTTTATATCCAAGTGAAGATTTAGTATTTAAATACCATGATGATTGGGGTAAAAAGAATTATAAAAAAGTAATTAAAGAATTTAAAAAGACACCTTTAAAATTAAATGATATTGTCTTTTTAGGCAATAGTATTACAGCCGGTGGCAATGATTGGAGCGAAAGATTAAATTACCCCAACATCAAAAATAGAGGAATAGGGGGAGATACTACTGATGGAGTTTTAGCTCGAATCGACGAAATCATTTACTTTAAACCAATAGCAGTTTTTTTATTAATAGGAATCAATGATATATGGAATAATGGTTCACCGTCTATTCCTTCCCCAGAATATATTGGAAATAATATAAATAATATTGTTGAATTTATAAAAGGCAATTGTCCTGAAACTAAAATTTATGTGCAAACAATTTTACCAATTGAAAAAGAAATTTTTATTGAGAGCATTAAAAAAGTAAACAAAATCATTAAATCAAATCAAATAAATGAAAAATATGAAGTTATTGACCTTTATTCTTTATTCGCAAATGAAAATGGCTTAATGATAAAAGAATTATCAACTGATGGGATTCATCTTAATGAAAAAGGTTACCAGAAATGGGTTGAATTTATTAAACCAATTGTTTATTCATTAGAATGATTAATCATTTGTTGTAAATCAATATCAAGTTAAGCTTTTTTATATTGTTTAATCTGAATTTATTAATAATGCAAAAACATAAAGATTGGTGTGTTTACATAGTTGAGTGTAAGGATAAAACTTTGTACACTGGAATTACAACAGATCCAGAAAGAAGAATCATTGAACATAACGATTCTAATAAAGGGGCTAAATATACAAGAAATCGAAGACCAGTAAATTTAGTTTATTTAGAAAAAAATCACGACAAATCAACCGCATCTAAACGCGAAAGTTTCATTAAGAAATTATCTAGAGTAGATAAATTAAAACTAATAGGGACAGATCACCTAAAGTAATGTAATAGTTATCTTTTTATAAATTTGGATTTAGGACAAGCACTCAATTTTGTTGTACTTTTATTTATTTATTAAATTTACTTATGTATTTACAATTATTCAATATTTTTTTAGCCACAATATTTTGTTTTTCAGGGATTACTATTCCTGTAAATTTTGAGGAAATTCAAGATTTTCAGGGCAAGGCTTATTACTTTTCTAAATCTACAATGGATCTGGGGTCTTGGGGAGCTAGAATGAGTGAAGTCCAAAAAAAAGAAATTAAAAATCGACTAAAAAACAGATTAGAAAAAACCTACATTTTAACCTTTGATAAAAATGAGTCTATATTTAAAGAAGAAGAAAAGGTAGACGCAATATCTGGAGCCACTGATTCATGGGGAAGTAATTTTACAAGAGGTAAGCAATATAAAAATGTTAGTAAAAATCAATTAATTCAAGCACAAGAGTTTTACGGAAAGCGTTTTTTAGTGAAAGATGAATTACAAAAAATTGAATGGAAAATGGGTTCAGAATCCAAACAAATTGGACAGTATTTGTGCTTTAAAGCAACGGCAGTTATTCCTACCGATGAATTAACTTGGTATGAATTTTCTTGGAATGATTTATCTTCTAATGAAGAGGATAAAGACATTGAATTAACTTCAGTTGAAGCTTGGTATACACTTCAAATTCCATTAAATCACGGTCCTGCTGAATATTGGGGACTCCCTGGACTTATTTTAGAAGTTAGTGCAGGTAATACTACAATGCTTTGCTCTCAAGTGATTATAAATCCTAAAGAAACAATCGAAATCAAATCCCCTAACAAAGGAAAAGAAATTAATAAATCTAATTACAGCGAAACGGTTCAAAGTAAAATGCTTGAAATGAGAAATAATCGAGGTAGAAGAAGAGGTTAATCAGTTTTAGATTCTTTAAAAGAGTAATCCCCAGTTATGATTAAAAACACTTTCTTATTCTTTTTATTTTTTAGCATTGCTTCCTATGGACAAGTCAAACTAGAAGGTGTTGTTAAGGATAGCTTAAAAGTTCCATTAGAATCAGCTAGTTTAGTAGCAATTGATCAAAAAACAAATAATTTAGAATCTTACGTTCTTACTGACATTAATGGTAAATACAAGTTGAACCTTAAAAATAATAGTAACTATAAAATACAAGTTAGCTATATAGGTTTAAGAACCATTAATGAAAACCTGGACACTAAAGAAGTCAATATTTTAAAAGATTTTGTATTAAGATCTGACATAGCTTTGGATGAAGTAATTGTCAAGATGCCAATAGTGGTTCGAGGTGATACTTTAATTTATGATGCTGATTCGTTTAAAAATGGCTCTGAAAGAAAATTAGAAGACATAATTGATAAGCTACCGGGTGTTGAAATTAATGAAAGTGGTCAAATTGAAGTTGAGGGCAAAGTTGTCAATAAACTAATGGTCAATGGAAAAGACTTTTTTGACGGTGACACTAAAATTGGTACCAAAAACATCCCGTCAAGTGCTGTTGATAAAATTCAAGTGTTACGAAATTATGCTGAAGTTGGTCAGCTGAGTGGTGTTAGAAACAACCAAAATAATTTTGCAATAAATATTAAATTAAAACAGGGTAAGGAAAGTTTTTGGTTTGGAAATGTTACTGCAGGTGCTGGAGATTCTCCGGATGAAAAACTTTATTTAGTACAACCTAAATTATTTTATTATAATCCTAAATACAGCATTAATTTTATAAGTGATCTCAATAATATTGGAGAAGTAGCTTTATCCAGAAGAGATATTAGAGGTTTTGGCGGTGGGTTTAATGCTCCAAGCAGTCAAAGTGGAACGAGTATAAATCTTGGAGATAATAACTTGAATTTTTTAACAAATCAACGTAATGCTTTGAAAATAGAGAATAAGCTTGCGACGATGAACTTTAGTTACTCCCCAAATAAATCATTGGATTTAAGTGGTTTTTTGATTTATAACAATAGTCGAATTCTTTCCAATGAATTTAATCGGATTCAATATACCAATCCAGATTTAGGCATTCCAGATGAGGTTACAGAACAGTCAAATACTGAACTCTCAAATCAAGGACTTCTTAAATTGAGTGCCTCATTCAAGCCTAATGTGATGAATCAAGTAGATTATGATATTTTGGCTAGGATATCAAATGATTCTCAAACAAAAAATAACTTTTCTTCTATTCTTGGAAATACAGATCAACTCGATGAAGTAACTCCTTTTAGTATAAATCAAAACCTTAGTTATTATTATACCCTTGATGAGAATAATATTTTTGCTTTTGCAGCTCAAAATTTAATTAAAAATGAAGATCCTTTCTATAATGCAGTACTAGAAAATAGTTCAGATGATTTAGATCCTTTCGATTCCACGGCATCAGCCCTTGGATTGGACACTTCACGGGAAAATTATAATCTAAGCCAAAACAAAAAAATCCGATCTAATCAGTTAGATGCTAAGCTCGATTATTACCATATTATTAATCCAAAAAGTAATATAAATCTAACACTTGGTACTCTTTTGAGTCGACAGGAATTCAACTCAAATATTTTTCAATTCCTCACAAATGGATCTAATTTAGAGCCAATACCTTTATTTAATAATGGATTAGCAACAAATGATATAGAATACACCTTTACAGACCTATACCTTGGTGCGCATTATCGATTTAAGACTGGTATTTTTACCTTTACACCAGGTTTTTCTGTTCATGCTTACGGAAATAAAAACATTCAATTTGGTGAAACTGTTTCAGATAAATTTTTAAAAGTATTGCCTGATTTTGAAACTAGAATCCAACTAAAGAAAGGAGAGTCACTGACTTTTAATTATAACATGCGTAATCAATTTACAGATGTAACACGATTGGCACGAGGTTTAGTTTTTAATAATTATAATAGCTTGCAATATGGAGAACCTGATTTACAAAATGCATTATCACATAATTTAAGTTTACTTTATAGAAGCTTTAATCTTTTTAATTATACCAATGTTTTTGCAAGAGCTTCTTACTCTAATAACATTGATCAAATTAGAGGGTTAACAAATTTTGAAAATGTAATACGTACAAGTACTTTTTTTAATTCAAATTTTGCAGACGAAAACTTTAATATTTTTGGACGTGTTCAAAGAACATTTGGTAAAGTAAGAGCCAGTTTAAATACTAATTTTAATTATAGTAAAATCAATCAATTTATTCAAGACAGACAATCTTTAAACGAAAGGTTTACCCAAACATTTACGCCGGGTGTTAGAACGAATTTTAAGGTTGCTCCCAATATTAGTCTTCGATACCGGTATAGTATAACAAACAATGTTCAGGGTAGTAGAGAAACTAAATTTATTACTAAGGTTCCTTCTTTAGAGTTTGATGCATTTATAGTAGAAAAATTTACTTTTAAAACTAATTATAGCTTAACTACGCAAGATCAAGTTGATGGTGAATCTGAGTCCTTTCAAATTTGGGAGGCAACACTTTCTTATAGAAAAAATAAAGATGCTAAATGGGAATATGAGTTTAAGGGTACTAACTTATTGAACGTAAATTCTCAAGTAAGAAACAATGCAAATAATATATCTGTATTTAATTCTGTAACATTTATTCAGCCAAGATTCTTAACTTTTAGAGTAGTATATCAGCTTTAAAGACATATTTAATATGATAAATTTATCTTTGTTTAAATTGAAAAAAGATTAAGTGAATAGTTGGATTGTATGTAAGAAGTGTAAGGGGCAAGGTAAAAATAGTCGGAAGCTTATAAAAGATAGTAGGCAGAAATCACAAAAGGGTGTGTTTCAATTTAAAAAAAATAGTGGTGAAGATCTTACTTCTATTAAATTAAAGCGACATCTATATGCATGTAAAACTTGTAAGGGCTCAGGACTTATTATTTCTGAAGTCCCTCCCTTAGCAAATAAAAATCTGTATCCTAACCTTGCTATTATTGGCGGTGGAATTGCTGGAGTAGCTTTGGCAGTAGCTTGTTTACACCGGGGTATTCCTTTTACTCTTTACGAGCGTGACACTAATTTTGAAGCTCGCTCTCAGGGATATGGGCTTACATTACAACAAGCGAGTAAATCTCTAAAGGGTTTTGGACTTTTTAAATTACATCAGGGTGTGATTTCATCAAGACATGTTGTCCACACAACTGAAGGAAAAGTAATTGGTGAATGGGGCATGAGAAAGTGGATGCAAACAAAGGAAGTTTCTGCTTTAAAACCTTCAAATATTCATATTGCACGCCAAGCTTTGCGTCTAGAACTACTTAACCAACTTGGTGGGCCTAATTTTGTAAAATGGGATCATAAGCTCATTGCACTTCAAAAAGACACCACTGAAGGGGTTAAGTTACGTTTTAAAGTAAATGGTAATTTAAGAGAAACTAGTGCAGATTTAGTTGTGGGAGCAGATGGAATTCGAAGTACTGTTCGAAAGCTATTGCCTTTAAAGTATAATGATTCTTTACATTATTTGGGATGTATTGTTATATTGGGAATATGTCCTTTGAATAAACTTAAAGGTCTAAATAGTCCATTACTAGATTCAGCTACAGTATTTCAAACTGCCAATGGAAAAGAACGTATCTATATGATGCCCTATACGACAGACTCAATTATGTGGCAACTTAGCTTTCCTTTATCAGAAACTGAGGCCAAGGCCTTAAGTAATAAAGGGCCTAAAGAATTAAAGAATGAGGCAAGTAGAAGAACCCAGTGGCACAACCCGATCCCTCAAGTTTTAAAAGCGACATCAGAAGCTAATATTTCAGGATATCCAGTATACGATCGAGAATTACTAAATTCAGAAGCTATGGAAAACTTAGGAGAGATTTCCTTAATTGGAGATGCAGCTCACCCTATGAGTCCATTTAAGGGTCAAGGCGCAAATCAAGCTTTGTTAGATGCGCTTGCCTTGGCGCGAGGAATCTCACGTGGCTGTCAACCCTCTTCAAAGTGGAGAGAAGTTGGGATCAGAAAAAGTGTTTTAACTGAATTTGAAGCAGAGATGATTTATCGAACTACTCCCAAAGTAAAAGATTCTGCAGCAGCAGTAAAGTTTTTGCATTCTAAACAAATATTGAAGGTTGAAAATAAGCCCAGAGGGCGCGTTTTTAGAATTTAACGGCATACTGTTCTAATAACTCTAACGAAGCATAGTCTAATGTTTTTTCATGGGTTGCTTCTAAGAAGATAGGAGGAGCTTTTCCTGCTTTTTCAGCTTGTAACCAACGTGAAATACATAAACACCAAATATCTCCAGGTTTTAATCCAGGAAATTGCCACTGTATAATTGGAGTGATTAGATCATTTCCTTTCGCTGCGGAAAAGTCTAAAAACTCCTGAGTTACCCTGGCGCATACTGTATGCGTTCCTGTGTCTTCTGAAATAGTCCTACAAAAACCATCTCTAAAGTAACCCGTAATTGGATCATTACAGCATGAAATTAGAGGAGTTCCAAAGATGTTTTTTTCCATAAGTCAAAAATATTAAAAGGTTTGTAGATATCCTATTTTGTTAAAAAATGCTTTATTTAATAAGCTTAATTTAATTAATGAAAATGATTTATTTAGCTCTTTTCAATTTAAACATTATAATTTCTGTACCTTACTAATTATGGAAAATTCAGTAGAACTAAAATGTAAGTGTGATTGTGCGCCTTGTAAGGCTGGTATGTGTTATCGATGTACTTGTAAGCCTTGTGATTGTGAAAACTGCGACTGCGATTAATTTTTTCTATTACTATCAATTATTATTTTGTTTAGCATTTTCAAATCAAATTATAGTAAACTATCATTTTTAATTATGTTTATTAAAAAAAGCAGTGATCTTATCAAACGAAATTTCATTAAAATTTGTTATAATTAGATCTGCATCATCATAAGACTGATTTTTTGAATAAACACTATTATATCCTACACAATAAATTCCAGCTGCTTTTGCTGCATTAATTCCATTTGTAGAGTCTTCAATTACCATACATTCTGAAGGTAAGAAACCAGAAGCCTTAGCAGCATTTTTAAAAATTTCAGGATGAGGTTTTGATGCTTTAAGATCGGCACCACTAAGTTTTGAAATGAAATAGGGGTCTAAATCAAATCGTTTAAAAATTCGATTGATATTTATCATGGAAGCAGAAGATGCCAGCACAAGGACGAGCGCCTTTTTATGATATTCTTGTATTAATTCTAAAACACCTTCTAAAAGCTTAAAGGAAGTGTCTTCATCAAATAATTCTTTAAAATACTTACGCTTGCAAGCAACTAATATTTCAGGAGAAATTTTCAAATTAAATGAAGAACAAATATATTGACAAATTGGAAGAGTAGCTTTTCCGGTGAATGAAGCATATAGTTCTGGTGAAATCGAAATTTCAAACTCATCAAACATTTTTTGGTATGCTACACGATGAATGGGTTCACTATCAACAATTACCCCATCCATGTCAAATATTACTGCTTTGAGCATTTGTTATTAGTTTAAAATAAATATTTTTTAATAAGACATTCTCAAAGATAGGGAATACTTGATTTTTAAGTTTTCAGTAATTAAAAATAACTAAATTTACATTGAACAATATTTTTTTCATGTTTTTAATTTTAATTCAATTTGTTTTATATTTTTCTATGCCTCTTCAAGAGAATTGGTCACTCTATTATGAGAATGAGCAAGTAAAAATTCAATATACTTCATCTATTTGTGGAAGTAAAAAACATGATTTAAGTTTTGAATATTATTTAATAAGAATAATAAACAAAGCTGATGAGACTTTGGTGATTAATTTTCACAAGGGCATTCAAGAAAACGATAATGAAGAGCATAAAGTTGTTTTTGTTCTTAAGCCCAATGAGGTAAGAACGGGTAGCTGTAATTATGACTCTATAGATTTAAAAATGTTTAGGCAAGAAAACCCTAAAAAATCATCAAAAAGTCCAGAAATTTTTTCACTTTCAAATATAAGTCTAGTTGAAGTATATTAATTTTTTCTTTTTTCTTTTTTCTTTTATTTCTTTGGGTCAGGAAATGAAGTTTAGTGGCACCTTATCTTCTACAACATGTAGTGGTACTTTATTTGAGTTTGACATAGAAAATGTACCTAATGAAATAAGTGTTACTGAATTTGATTTTAATGATGGTGCTTTACCCTCAGGTT
>CAJWFY010000048.1 GCA_913031655.1 uncultured Flavobacteriaceae bacterium | reverse complement strand
GCCTAGATCTGAATACATGATGGCTATGCCTTTTGTTACAAATGATGCTGTTATTTCTAAACAAAAAATAAATCTTTAGATATTCATAATAAGATTCTTATATTTTTCTATTTTAGTTATTGATAACCAATCTTTATTTAAATGAACGTACTTGAACTTACAGGAATACTTTTATTACTAGCCTCTTTTTTTTCAATAATTAATTTAAGACTATTGAAATTACCTCAAACTATAGGTTTGATGGTTTTAGCTATTGGTTTATCTGTGGCTATTTTAATAATGGGGTTAATCTTTCCAAAGTTTTTAGAATCAGTTATTGAAATGAATAACAGTTTTGATTTTAGTGTCTTATTGATTGATATCATGCTTCCATTTCTTCTGTTTGCAGGAGCCATAAGTGTTAATGTTCACCAGTTATTAAAAGATAAACTCACAATATTATTATTAGCTAGTTTTGGCGTTGTATTCTCAACTTTTGCAGTTGGTTTAGGTGTTTTTTGGTTAGTTGAGCAGCCTTTTTTTGGTTTAGACGCTTTAGGTCTGACCTTAGTTGATTGCTTATTATTTGGATCTTTAATAGCTCCAACAGATCCTATTGCAGTTCTTTCAATTGTAAAGAAAATGAAATTGTCGCCAACTACTGAAACTAGAATTGCTGGAGAATCTTTATTTAATGATGGAATAGGTGTGGTTGTTTTTTTAACTCTTTTAAAAGTTAAAATGTCAGGCATTGAAAATGTAACAATAGGAAACGTAAGTTCTCTTTTTGCTAATGAAGTGTTTGGCGGAATCTTTATTGGTTGTCTTTTAGGATATTTAGGTTTAAAACTAGTTAAGTATGTTGAAAATGAACATGTTGAATTAGAGGTGTTAATAACTCTTTCTTTAGTTTTATTAGTTTCAATAATTTCAAGTAAATTTCATTTTTCTGGTCCTTTAGGAGTTGTTATGATGGGATTATTTTTAAATAGAAATATTGATACTGATAGTGGAGAGGTTGGAGTGCAAAAAGCTATGGGAGATTATGTTTATAAATTTTGGCACCTTTTAGATGAAACTTTAAACGCAATATTATTTATCTTAATTGGGTTGGCCATAATTCCGATTTTTCAAAACTTTAACTCAACCTATTTGATTATTTCAGTTTTAACAATACTTATTGTTGTGATTTCTAGATCTATTGGTGTATTTGTTCCAATTAAATTCCTTTCTTTTTTTAAAACTTTTGAAAAAGGAACAGCATTTATAATTTCTTGGGGAGGTCTAAGGGGAGGTTTAAGTATTGCTTTGGCTCTTAACTTACCAGACGAACTGGGTCAAGGTAAAGATCTTCTTCTTTTCTTGAGTTATTCTGTTGTATTGTTCTCAATATTAGTTCAAGGATTAACATTAGAAAAACTATCTAAAAAAATCTAAGTATCAGGATTATTTGATTTTGGAAATCCAGGAAAAAACATATTAGTGTTTTTTTGAATGTTTTTATAATTCGGTCTTTTTTTTAAAGAATAATATTCAGACGGAATCGCTCCTGTGTAATAAACAAGAGTGTTGTACATTATTCTTGAAATGTAAACAAGAGACACAAGCATTCCTACCCAAATTATCGAAGATTCGATTGAATAGAAATATATTAGAGATGGTAAGGATGAAATAATTAGCGAATTCCAAACCATCCATTCTGAAAAATAATTAGGGTGACGCGTATACTTCCAGAACCCAACATTACAAACTTGTTTTTTCTTTCCTTCTAAGAAAGATTTATTTAAAAATTTCTGCTTTTGAATGTCTGCTAAATGTTCAATTATAAAAAATATTGTCCATAAAATGTATCCAAATAATTCTAAAGTAGATATAAATTTTTGAGGATTATAACTTTGTATTATTGCAGGAAGAGCTAGAAAAGTAACATTCGCAAAACATTGTATCATAATTTCATATTGTAATGAAATATCATCATTGGAAAAACCTGATTTTTCCCATCTTTTCCTTTGAAATTCGTACCTAGGTAATTCTTTGTTTAAATGCCCTTTCTTTAATAATATTAAAGCTCCTATACCCATTCTTAATCCAGCAAATAGGTACATTCCAGATATAATATATTTTCTAACCCAATAACCCTCTCCATTCATTAAAACTAAAACACCAATACAAACAAGTCCCCAAGGCCAACCAATGTCAACATATGACATTCTTTTGGTAATAAATGCAGGTATACAAACCACAACTATAAAAAGAATTAATTGTGTTAAGCCATTTAAAGAACTTATTAAATTAAAGGTCTCACTGTAATACAATATTGTGAAACATATTATAAATGGAATATAAATAATGAATCGTTCAAATATTTTTTTAATGGCAATATTTTTCATTTGTTTTTCAATTTATAATCAAATATCGTTAATCTATCAAC
Organism: uncultured Flavobacteriaceae bacterium; assembly: GCA_913031655.1. Taxonomy (GTDB): domain Bacteria; phylum Bacteroidota; class Bacteroidia; order Flavobacteriales; family Flavobacteriaceae; genus MAG-121220-bin8. The sequence goes on along the minus strand of CAJWFY010000048.1, from coordinate 8,024 downwards.
TTCAGTGCAAACTATATATTTTATTTTTATAACTTAGTTTTTTAAGATATAATTATGAGTTTAGATGAAATAGAGGAAAGAGAAATTTTCCCAGGATTCAAAGGAAAATTCGTGCACAGTGAAAAAATGAGTTGGGTGTTTTGGGACGTTAAAAAAGGTTCAGTAGTGAACGAACATCAACATATTAATGAACAAATAATGCATGTTGTTAAAGGAAAGTTTGAGTTTGTACTCAACGGAAAACATAATATTTATACAGATGGTGATATTGTAGTGATTCCTTCTAATATTTCACATTCTGGAAAAGCTTTAACTAATTGTAAATTAATGGATGTTTTTAGTCCTACCAGAGAAGAATATAGATGATAACTATTGAATATATATTAGATTATTATCTCGAATTAAAATGATATTATTTAGACCACTATTTATATGTATAAAATTTAACCTATAATATTTAAGTGAATAAACCATTAGCAGAACGTTTAAGACCCAGTAAGTTAGAAGACTATATAAGTCAAAGCCACTTGATAGGAGATGAAGGTGCTTTAACTCAGCATATTAAAAAGGGGCTTATTCCATCTATGATTTTTTGGGGACCACCTGGAACAGGAAAAACAACACTTGCAAGTATTATTGCTAAAGAATCTGGAAGACCTTTTTACTCTTTAAGTGCTATTAATTCAGGCGTTAAGGATATTCGTGATGTAATTAATAAAGCTAAACAAAACGGTGAGCTGTTTAGTTCTAAGTCACCAATTTTATTTATTGATGAAATCCATAGATTTAGTAAATCTCAGCAAGATTCTTTATTGCAAGCTGTGGAGAAAGGTTGGATTACATTAATTGGAGCTACAACAGAAAATCCAAGTTTTGAAGTTATATCAGCTTTATTATCTAGATGTCAAGTTTATACTTTGAATTCTTTTGACAAAAAAGATTTAGAAATGCTTTTAAAGCGTGCTATTAATAAAGATGAATATTTATCGAAAAAAATAATAATTCTAAATGAAACAAGTGCTCTTTTGAGGTTGTCTGGTGGAGATGCAAGAAAACTTCTTAATATTTTCGAACTCATTGTTAATTCTCAAGAAGAAAATGAAATTATAATAAATGATAAAATTGTTCTTCAAGTTATACAGAGCAATACCACGCATTATGATAAATCAGGTGACCAACATTATGATATTATCTCAGCTTTTATAAAATCTATTCGTGGAAGTGATCCAAATGCTGCAGTATATTGGTTAGCTCGTATGATTGAAGGTGGTGAAGATGTGAAATTCATAGCAAGAAGGTTAATTATTTTGGCAAGTGAAGATATTGGAAATGCCAACCCGACTGCTCTTGTAATTGCCAACAACACTTTTCAAGCAGTTTCTGTTATAGGTCATCCTGAATCTAAAATAATATTAAGTCAATGCGCTACATATTTAGCTTGCTCTTCTAAGAGTAATTCATCTTATAAGGCTATTGGTAAAGCAATAGAAACAATCAAACAGACAGGTAACTTAACAGTCCCAATTGAAATTAGAAATGCTCCATCAAAATTAATGAAAGAATTGGGCTATGGAGATAGTTATAAATATGCACACGCCTATGAAAATAATTTTGCGAATCAAGAATTTCTACCAAATGAAATAGAGGGAACAAAATTCTATGAACCTGGAAATAGCTCAAGAGAAATTTCACAACGAAATTTTTTAAAGAATCTATGGAAGGAAAAATATGATTATTAGAAAAATTTTATAATTATGAAACAAACATATACTGTTAAAGGAATGACTTGTTCAGGGTGTAAATCTTCAGTGGAAAATCACTTGTCTAAATTGAAACACGTTACTGGGGTGTTTGTTGACCTTAATAAAAATCAAGTTGAACTAAACACCCACGTATATATAGCTAATGAATTAGTTCAAAAAGCATTACCAAAAAAATTCATAATAACCTCTAATAATAAAAATATAGATACTGATATTGAAACATCTTTTAAAGAAAAAAACACGAAATTAAAAGAATTAAAACCTTTGTTTTTAATTCTTCTTTATATCACTTGTGCAGCTTTTTTTTTGAATTACTATAATTGGAGTTGGAGTGGTTTTATGTACGATTATATGGGTTTATTTTTTGTAGTTTTTAGTTTTTTTAAAATATTAGATTTGAATGGTTTTCATAATGCTTTTCAAATGTATGATCCATTAGCAAAAAAGTTTTCTGTTTATGCCTGGTTATATCCATTTATAGAAATAGCATTAAGTTTTATGTTTTTGATGCGTTTAGAGTTGAATATAGCCTTGTGGATTACGCTTTTAATCCTAGGAATTACAACAGTAGGAGTAACTAGAACGTTATTAAGTAAAAAATCTATACAATGTGCTTGTTTAGGTACTGCTTTAAAATTACCAATGACTGAGGCTACTTTTATTGAAAATGCTGTAATGATAATAATGGCAGCACTAATGTTAGTTCAATAATAATCGTTAAATTTTACTAAACTTAAACTTGACGATCAATAAGGTCGGTTACTACGTAATAACGAGGATCGTCTATAGAGTCTTTAATGTTATTTTTCATTAATGGGTTAGCTTTTAATAACAATGTTTTACATTCAGGACTAAGGTGAGTAAGTTTAACTTTTTTATTTAAACTCAAATATTTTTGAATTAGATTTTCAATTGATTCTATTCCAGAATGGTCACTTACTCTTGACTCGATAAAGTCTATTTCAATTTCATCAGGATCATTTTGAATATCAAATTTTGAATTGAAATTTTGAATTGAACCAAAAAATAATGGTCCCCAAATTTCATATACTTTTGTTCCATCTTTTTTTATTCTTTTTCTTGCTCTAATCATTGTTGCATTTTCCCATGCAAAGACTAAAGCAGAAATTATAACTCCAACGATTACTGCTATTGCTAAATCTTGCCATACCGTTATAGCGGATACGGTGATTAAAACAAAAGCATCTGATTTTGGTATTTTATGTAATATTCTAAAACTACTCCAAGCAAAAGTGCCAATTACAACCATGAACATTACTCCTACAAGAGCAGCAATAGGAATTTGTTCAATTACATTTGAGCCAAAAAGAATGAAAAATAATAAGGACATTGAAGCAATTAGTCCAGACAAACGTCCTCTTCCACCTGAATTTACATTTATAATCGATTGACCAATCATAGCACATCCTCCCATTCCTCCAAATAGTCCGTTTAAAAAATTAGCACCGCCTTGAGCCAAACACTCACGGTTTCCACTCCCTCTAGTTTGTGTAATTTCATCTACTAGGTTAAGCGTCATGAGTGACTCTATAAGACCTACTGCTGCTAATAATATAGCGGTAGATAAAATCAACCCCCAATGTCCTTCAAGAGTATATAGTAGCTCAAAGATCTGGCCTTGGAAGACAGGTAAACCACCTTTAAGACCTTCACCACCACCATCTAGTATAAAAGAACCAACTGTAGAAACTTCAAGACCTCCAATTATAGTAATTAGAGCTACACTGACTATAGCCACTAAAGCTGCTGGAACTTTAGTTGTTATTTTAGGAAGAAAATACATAATAAGCATTGTAACTGCAACTAAAGAAAGCATAGTGTATAATTCAATTCCACTAATCCATTGCGTTCCTTCTAATGTGTTTTTTTGAAACAAACCCAGTTGAGATAAGAAAATTACGATTGCTAATCCGTTAACGAATCCCATCATTACGGAATGCGGAATTAAACGAACAAATTTACCCAATTTAAAAACTCCTGCTGATGCTTGAATTAAACCAACTATTAATAGTGTTATGAAAAGCCAGTGTAATCCTAAATTTTCTACTGGATTTATAAGAGTATCTCCAACTTCATTACCTTTTTGGATCATATGAATCATTACAACGGCCATAGCTCCTGTAGCTCCTGAAATCATTCCAGGTCTTCCTCCAAAAAGAGCAGTTATTATTCCCATGATAAAAGCACCATAAAGACCAACTAGGGGATCAATACCAGCGATAAAAGCAAAAGCTACTGCTTCTGGAATTAAAGCCAATGCAACTGTAAATCCAGAAAGAATATCATTTTTGGGATTTTGAGTAAAGTTTTTGAAAAGATTCATCAAAGTAAAAGATTTTTATTTTTTAAAGGCGCAAATCTAATCTTTTTACTATTTGTAAGTCCTTCTTAATATGAAACTTAGAGTTTTTTTACTTTATTCTAAAACAGTGTATTGATTTATTGTGGTTTCATCAAAAAATGACATAAATTATTATTGAATTATCTGTAAGTAGAATTTATTTTAAAGAAAAATATTAATTAAGTAGTTTGATTTTATAAAACTGTTTAATATTTTACACAGAATAACCAATTGTTTTTCGAAAAGCATGTTCAACTAACAGAGGGTTAAATTCTTTCCATTTATTAAGCATTTTCCATGCTGACTCTTCACTGGAAAAAGCATATTTATTTTTAGGATTTATTTTTTTTGAATGAGCTCCATTGCATAGGCTAACACACAATCTTGCTGCTATTAAGTAATAAAGAATTTTTATTTCAACCTCTAGAATTGGAAGCTCTTTGTTATATGATTTTAAAATTATTTGAGCCCATTCTAAAGGTTTATCTTTATCATAAGAGGCATAAGTCATAGCAATTGCCAATTCATTAATTAAAGGAGAGTAAACTAAATCTCCAAAGTCAATAATAGAAGAAACTTTGTGATTTGTTAAAAGTACGTTCCATTCATTTGCATCGCTATGAATAATAGATTTTCTAAGAGTTGGTAAGAGCGGATTTACATTTTCTTTGAAAAGACTAAAAAAATATTTAACTAAAGTTCTGTCTTTTTTATAAGGAATGTCTTTAATATAAATCTCGTTCATTTTAAAGTATTGTAAATCCCAGTTCCAAACTCTAGCTTTAATTATATTGTTATTATACAAAAGAAGTTTCTTGTTCATTTTTGCAAGAAATGTTCCAAAGGACTTGAACGCATCTTTAGTGTTAACTATACTACCAAGCATATCTCCATCTAGAAAAGACAACATTCTAAATATAAATTTTTTTCCATTTAGCTTCTGAACTATAAGATATTTTCCATCAACTGTACTAATTGGGTTAGGAAACTGACTGGATTTATTAGATAAGTAAATTAAAGTCTCATTCTCACCTTGAATAATCGATTTTAGTTCGGTTGAGTAGGGGTATTTTTTAAATATAAATTTGCTATTTGAAGTTTCTATTAAGTAATTTTCATTTTCATAACCATTAAGTTTTTTTATATTAATAATTACAAGATTAAAATTTTCTTCAATTATTTTATTCATTTTATGATTATATAAATAAACATAAACATTCTAAATTGTTTTTTTTGACTTTCTTTGCAAATAATATTTTTATTTTTTAAAACAATGGATACAAAAGATTTAATAGACAAATTTCTTTTAGATTTTAAACCTAAAAAAGATCAGAGTTGGAAAAGCTGCTATTTTTTTGCTTATTTCTTAAAGAAAAAACATAAAATTGATGCAGAATTAGTGGAAGGTATTTCTAGAATTAATAAAATTGATTACTGGGTCGTTAAACTAGATGGGACAGATATAGATATTCACGCTAAAGCAGTGGATATAAGTCCTGATTTCATTGATAATCCAGAGTTAGTATGGAGTTTGAAAGATTTTGAAAAAGATAATTTCTAGAGATTTTTTTTAGCTAATAATAAATTATTTAAAACAGAATTACTTATAATGGCAAATAGCATTAAAGAACAAAAAGATATTTTAAAAAAATTAAATATCAACGCATTAAATCCCATGCAAGAGAAGGCTATTTCTGTTATTAGTGAAACAACCAATACCATTCTTCTTTCCCCTACCGGGACTGGAAAAACATTAGCTTTTTTATTGCCGATTATTAAAATTTTGGATTCTAAATGCAGTGATATACAAGCGTTGATTTTAGTTCCATCTAGAGAACTGGCTATTCAAATAGAACAGGTTGCTCGCAATATGGGATCAGGTTTTAAAGTAAACGCTGTTTATGGGGGTCGTCCCATGTCTAAAGACAAAATTGAAATTAAACATGTACCTGCTATTTTAATAGGAACACCAGGGCGAATTGCAGATCACTTTAGTAATGATCGGTTTTCCAAAAAAAACATAAAAACTCTCATATTAGATGAGTTTGATAAATCTCTTGAAGTTGGTTTTGAATTAGAAATGATGGAAATCATTAATCAATTGCCTCATGTAAACAAACGTGTTTTAACATCAGCAACCCATAATATAGAAATACCAGGATTTGTACGCTTAAACAACCCAACAACTGTAAATTACTTGAAAGAAAAGACTGGTTCAAGTTTAGAGATTAAAACAGTGCGATTATCTAACAACAACAAATTACAAGCACTGTTAGATCTAATAGAGTATTTAGGCGATCAAACAGGAATTGTATTTTGTAATGTAAGAGAAAGTATTGATCAAGTAAGTCGCTTTTTAGATAAAAATAATATTAATCACAGTTGTTTTTCTGGTGGAATGGAACAGAAAGATAGAGAGCGTTCGTTAATTAAATTTAGAAACGGAACGAATCAAATTTTAATTGCTACTGATTTAGCTTCAAGAGGAATTGATATTCCAGAGTTAAAATTTATTATTCACTACGAAATGTCTAGAACTTTGGAAGAGTTTACTCATAGAAATGGTAGAGTGGGTAGGATAGATGCTAAGGGAACTGCTTATGTAATGAAGTTTGAAAATAAAGACTTACCTGAATTTGTTAATAATGCTAAGGTTGTTAACATATCAAAAAAATCAGTAAGAAAACCTCAATTTTGGGAAACACTATTTATCTCAGGTGGAAGGAAAGATAAAATCTCCAAAGGAGATATAGCAGGACTCTTTTTTAAACAAGGAAAAATCACAAAAGATCAACTAGGTACTATTGAATTAAAGCAAGATTGTGCATTTGTTGCAGTGCCTAAATCAATTGCTGACGAATTGATAGATAAGCTAAATAACACCAGACTGAAAAAGAAAAAAGTCAGAGTAAGAATACTGTAGTTTTAAAACTAAATTCAATAAGCCAAACTGTTGATTAAGATTAGTTTTATGAAAACCACCAAAAAAGATAACGTCCTTTTTTATTCCCTGTAATTGTAGGGGAGATATGGAAATTCGCTTTTACTTTATTAAGTTGTTTTTCTATTTTAGTTAAGCTATCTGATTTAGCGACTAGTGAAGAAAATACTTTTATTTGTTTTTTAAATAAGACACTCTCTTTAATTAATCTTTTAATAAATAGTGTTTCTCCACCATTACACCAAAGTTCATTTGTTTGTCCATTAAAATTAAGTGTGAATTCTTTCTTGCTACTTAAATTATTAAGCTTTCTAAGAGATCCTTTTGTGGCTTCTTCAATAGAACTATGAAAAGGTGGATTACAAACCATAAAATCAAATAATTCATCAGAACCTATGATGTTCTTAAAAAGAAAACTCTTATTTTCTTGGAAATGTATATCAACTTTATTTTTTAATTCTTTTGAGTGACTTATATTATTATTTGATATTTCAACAGCTTTTGCATCACTGTCTATTCCAACCATTTTCCAGTTGAAGTGTTGAGCTCCTAGAATACAATAAATACCATTAGCTCCAGAGCCTACATCTAAACCTCGTAATTGAGTATCCTTAGAAATATTGAATTTTTCTAAAATAAAATCATGAATGTGTAATAGATAATCTAGTCTTCCTGGAACAGGTGGAATTAAATAACCTTCAGGTAAGTCATAATTCTCTAGTTTGAAATCAGCGAGTAGCATTGCTTTATTTAATGCATATATTGCTTTTGAAGAACTAAAATCAATCGTCTCTTCTCCTGTAGGATTTAAGACAATATACTTTTGTAATAATGTATGATGTTTGACTAGCCTTTTAAGATCATAACGCTTACTATATGGATTTTGTGGATGCACCTATTAAAATTGCTTTTGATATTTCTCCATATTTAATAAAGTTCCAATATCATTAATTAATTG
>CAJWFY010000047.1 GCA_913031655.1 uncultured Flavobacteriaceae bacterium | reverse complement strand
GCATCACTATTTCCTGGATCTTTTAAAGATCCGTTAGTTGGAACAGAAACAACAATGTAAGTAATTGTATTGCCTTCCTGGTCACTTGCATTATTGGCTAAAGTAAAAGAACTGGTCGCCCCTTCATTTAAACTAACTCCTAAATTAGTAACTACAGGAGCAGTATTAACTGCTGTTATTGTTAACGCTACAGAAGCTGGACTACTAGAAGCTACACCATCATTAGCTATATAAGCAAATGAATCGGATGTTGTTTCTGTACCATCATGAGTATAAGTATAAGTTGATCCGCTTAAAACCACAGATCCATTTTTAGGAGCTGTAGATATTGAAAAACCTAATGTATCTCCATCTGCATCAGTTCCTGCTAAAGCAACAACTTGACTAGCTGCTTCATTTAAAGTATAGGTTAAAGCTGTCGCTACAGGTTGATCATTTACCGTTGTAACTAAAATTGTTCCTGTTGATGCTACAGTAAATTCACCATCATTAATAGTGTAAGTAAAAGCATCTACAACAGATTGCCCTCCATCGTGAGTATAAGTAAAGGTTCCATTATTATTATTAACTAAAAACCCATTAGATATTGCTTTTGTCGCTGTTATGGCAAAAGTAATTCCAGTTAATGCAGTATCGGTATCGACATAAGTAGGAGTAAAAATTAAACTAGCCCCTTCATTTAAAGTAAAAGCAGTTCCTACACTCGTAGGAGTATCATTTACATTGGTACTGTTAATTGCAACAAAAGTCGCTTTACTTTCATCATCGTTAGCATTCTTTAATTTATAAGTAAAAACATCTCTTAAATTTTCTGAACCATCATGAACATATGAAAAACTTCCATCAGCTGCAAAAGTTAATACTCCATAAGCTGGTTTATTAACAACTTCAGCAGTTACAGTTAAATTGTTTGTTTCAATATCATTAGAAATAACTCCTGTAGAAGCAGGAACCTGAAGTGTTCCTCCCTCAGTATTGGTAAAAGCATCTGGAGTTGCTATAACTGTAGCTACTTCAAGTGTTACTGTAGTTTCAGCACTATCAGAAGCACCATCATTGACTTTATAAGAAAATGTATCGGTAGTGTAGCTTGCACTAGCTCCTTCAGTTGTTGTAATGTAAGTAAAAGATCCATCTGCTGCTAATTCGACTGTTCCATATTGCGCAGTGGTAGATCCTAAAGAAGCTGTTAAAGTAGAAAAATCTGTATCCGCATCTGTATCATTTCTCAAAACTCCTTTTGCAGCATCCATTGCAAGGTTGTTATTAGTAGAAATAAAATAAAGATCGGCTACTCCTAATGGGTTATCATTTACAGGAAGAACTACAATATTAATGGTTCCTGTAGAACTTAACACACCATCAGAAACACTAAATCCAAAAGAATCAGTAGTTGTTTCAGAACCATCGTGTACATAACTAAACTTTAAACCTGAAACCGTAGCAGTACCATTATTCCCTTGACTAGTTATAGCTATAGTTAATCCTTCAGCTGATGTTTCAGCATCAGAAGCAGTAAATGCAATTGGATCAGATGTTGCTGCTTCATTAATAGTTAATTCTCCATCACTTACAGCTGGAGCGTCATTAACAGCAGTAACAGTTACATTAATTACAGCGTCCGTGTAAGCTAAAGCACCATCTGATTCTTTTGCTCTAACAGTAATGGTATCAGATGTAGTTTCAGAGCCATTGTGAGTATAGTAACCTATACCAGTTGAAGCGCTAAGAGTAAAGGTTCCCTTTGTAGGAGCGGTAACAACAGAATATACTATAGTTGCACCTTCTTCATCGCTGGCTCCTAAAATGGTTTCAATCGTCCCTTCTTCATCCACTGTAATGGAAATTGGAGAAGCAAGAGTTGGAGCATCATTAACTGGCGTAATAGTAATGGTGGCTGTAGCAATATCAGATTCTAACTTATCTGTAGAATTATCAGTTGCTTTAAAAGTAAAAGTATCTGATGTAGTTTCAGAACCTGAATGAACATAAGAATAAGAACCATTAGTGTTCAATGTTAAAGTACCGTGTTTGGGGGCACCAACAACAGTCCATGATAAAGCATTACTATCAGCATCCGTACCATCAAGGGTTCCGGTTTTAGTTAAACCTTCATTAACAGCAATAACTTCATCGCTAGCTACTGGAGCATTTTGTGAATAAGTTAAAATGGTGAATGATAAAAAAAGTAGGGAAAGAAATTTATTCATAATTAAATTTAAAAGGTATGAACGCAAAAATTGACAAATAAATATTAATTTATTTACAATCAAATTAGCGAAACATGGGTTAAAATTGTTTTATAAGCTTGTATTAAATGTTAAACGTTACAGTGTAAAAAAGGGATTATTATATCCCTTAGATCGATTAAACTAAAAAATTTATCGATATATCTAATTTAATAAAAAAAACAATATGAAATCTACAGCATGCATAAAACAAGCTAAAAAACCATATTTTCTTTAAAAAATATTTAATTAATAAATAGAAAATATAATACAACTAGTTCTATTTAACAGAGTAATAATTAAAATATATATAATAAAAATAAAATTATTAATTAATAATTTATGGTTAATCTAAATTATTAATAAAATTATAAGAAAAACTTATAATAATGTTTAACTATCAAATTGTATTATAATTATATGAGAGAAAAAAGAAAACTTTAGAGTTAGTTCTAAAAAAGTATTATTAGCATAAACCAATAAGGCGGTCTTTATTAGCGAGGTAATAATAAATTAGGGGTTTTTTTAATGAATTAATTCAGTTAAGCTAATAAGAAAAAACACTTATCGATTCCACATGTCTTGTTCAAAATCAAGAATTTCTTTTTTAATTCTTTCAGATTCTAGTATAGACTCTAACCCAGGGTTCTTGTAATCTTTAATTGCTCTGTCCCCATAAATGTTATCAGTCTTGTATATGTAAGAGCTAAAACGTCTGGATACTAAAAGTTGATCGAAAGATATTCTGTTGGCATTATTTTGATCATTAAAAACAAGCTCCTTGTGTAAAATTTTTCTAATACTTGGATACCAGATCCAAAACAAATCTGTATTATTTTTTCCGTCGTCATCTTTAATATTTTTACCAATTGGCATAATGCCAAGTAGTCTATACCTCATCTCTCCTTGTCTTTTATCAAAGTACCACATACCTTTAATTCTATAGGCACTGATATCAATTGACTTAATTACTTCTGGTTCCATTGCAACACCATTAATCTCTTCTGAAAGGGAAATTACCTCCATAATATCCTTAAAGGTCATGGGATCCTTAAAATTATCATTTCTGTTGAAATAGAGTTTAGTGATATTTTTATTTAAAATATTTTCTTTTAAAACCCTCCATAAAGATTTTCTATTTCTTTCGTAAGTTTCGTCATTTATTGGAAATAATAGAGGGAAATTTAAACGCTCGTTTAAATCAATTTTTTCATAGACAATTCTAGACCAAAGAATATCTCTGTCGTCAATATAATCATAATCTAAAAATGAATCTTGATCAGATTGAATCTGGTCAAGATTTTGAATTCCAATTTCTTCAGGTGAAACTGCATTTAATATATTTGACTGAGCGTGCGAGTCAAATGCAAAAACGACGATACTTAATATAATTATATATTTTTTCATTCTAGAATTACAATAAAATCTTTAACAACATAATTTGGATTCACAAAGTCTCCATCTTTAGCACTTGCTTTAATATTAGATATCCTAACCACAGTTCCTCTTCCCTGACTGTTTATATCAGCAACAGCTTGCTTATTTGATCTTGGAGAATTTCCGACAACTTTTTTAGAAGGAGAATTTCCTACTTTAATATCAAAAGATGTTACTTCAATAATAAAATCATATAAAAAATCTGCTGGTTTATTTCCAGTAATCATACCATTTGAAAGGTATCTCTTTGGAACATTCTCAGTGGGTTTATAAAAATCTTTATTAACCTTAACAGATCCTTCGCCAGGTGGTGGCTCTAATATTCTGAACTGCCCTCCATCAAATCTTTTATCTTTTCCGTTTAATTTACCCAAAACACTAACTTTCATCGTTTTTACTTTTGGATCTGAAGTAGGCACAGCGCCCCAACCTCCTTTAACTTTTACGAACTTTCCGCCATTACTAGATGGTCTAATTGTATTGGCTGCAACACCAGGGATAGAAATTGATGTTGGATTTCTTAAGCCTCTATAAAATACTTTCATGTTGTCAGCAGAAACTACAGCAGAATTAGGCTCGCTAATCACTACGATCTTTTGATCTACTGGTATCGATTTAAGCTCTTGAGTGTCGGCATCTTTTTTGGAAATCGTTCCGGTAAGAGAATAAGTTCCAGGCGAATTCAATCTTTTCTTAAGAACAACTTTACCACTTTCAATATAAAATTCATTATCACTTAAGGGCTTGCCGTTTATAAATAGCTTGACCTCATCGGGCTTATATCCTTCATCTTTTTTCCCCATCACAATAGCCGCGTCAATTACGTCACTAGTATAATACACCGGTTTGGAAGTTTCTAATAAAGTCTGAAAAGTATCAATACTAACTCCTTTTCCAGTAATAGATTGCAAGATTTCATTTAAAATTTTACTTTCAACATATCTTATATCACCTTGTATTTTGGTAAGTTTAGCAATCGATGCAATTACAGGAAAACCTTTAAAATTATATTCCAAATAAGGTTGCTTAACTCCCTCGCTATTGGTTACAAGATCCTGATATTTAAATCTACTTTGTAAATCTCCTTTTACAGATTCAAAATTATAGGATATTTTATTTTCTTTTTCACTGCTAGTTTCTAAAAAAACAATAGCATCTAAAATAGTATTAACATTTGTTGGATAGCCTTTAAAGCTTGAAATAAATAATTCACCATTAACGGTTTTTAAATCTCCTTCAAAAAAGTAATCATCTAGAGTTTGTGATTTATCCATTTTTTGATAATCCATAACTGTCATAATCACATCTTCATCTCCCTTAACTTTGACTTCTTTCATATACTTTTTCTCATCAGCATTAATCAAAGAGTCTTTGATTTGCTGAAGGAAGTTATAAAAATCATCTGATGCGTTTTGAATTTCAGTTACTTTACTTGCTGCAATTTTATAATCTAAACTACCTTCATTAGATTTTATTTGAGCATAACTGGATTTAGAAGAGTTTTCTAAAGCAACAATTGAAGATTCTAAATCTGTATTTAGAATACCAATTGTAGCAAGTACTTCTTTACCAATATTCAGAGCAAGCATTGCAATAAACACGAGGTACATCATGTTTATCATTTTCTGTCTTGTATCTAATTTTGCTGCCATATGATTTATTATTGATTCATCGCATTAAGCACTCCTTTGTATTTTTCGTTAAGTTGCGCTACTTTATTTTTCATTTTAGCTAATTCTTCGTTTAAGCCTTCAGGAACATGCATCTCACTTGTGGATGAATTAACTTCAACTAAATGACTACTTAATGATTCATAAAGTTTATTAATTTCATCAAGCTTGACAGCACCAGTATGAATGTTGGCATTATAGTCGCTCATATGAGAGTTCATGTCAGCAGGAACGTGAAGCGCACCTATAGACGTACTTGCAGCTGTTAAGTCTTCATTTAAAAGACTCAATTTATTTATAGTCGTTGCGACTGATTTTGCAAGCTCGTGAGTTTCAACCTCTAACGTTTCTATATCATCTCCTTTTTCAAACCCATCAGGATCTATAGTCATGTAGCCTTTTATTCCAGAAATACTAAAAATTACTGCCTCGGTAACAAGACCAAATGTTAACCATGTATTACCAGAAAATAAAAAATCTGAATGAGTTAATTTTAAAAGAGCCCCGATAATTACAATGGCTGCACCCAAACCAAAGAACAATTCTAATATGTTATCTGGAATAAAAAATCTTTTGTGTTTAATACCTTTCATTTTGTTGATTTTAATTGTTTATAATAATTTATTGTTTTCTAAAATATTTTATTAGGATTTTGATTTAAGCCAATATCTTCACCTAAATAATCTTGAACAGTCCTAAATCCTATATAAGACCTTTTTTCATCTTTATATTCGTAATCTCTAGAACTTACTCTTAAAAAATAAGCCACATCTTTCCATGACCCTCCTCTAACAACTTTTCTTAAATTAGTAGAATCTGAAATATTAGGATTTAAGCCAGAATCAAAGTTATAAGAACCTTTATCATAAGATGATTCTGTCCACTCCGAAACATTTCCTGACATGTTATATAGACCGAAGTCATTTGGCCAATACGATTTTGATTCAACAGTGTATAATGCGTTATCAGAAGCATAATCTCCTCTGTTTGGTTTGAAATTTGCTAAAAAACAGCCTTTAGAGTCTATCGTATAAGGACCTCCCCAAGGATACGTTGCAGATTCTAAACCGCCTCTTGCTGCATATTCCCACTCTGCTTCACTTGGTAATCTAAAAGAAGCTACTCTTTGACCTTTTTTTCTTTTTGTCCTTTGATATTGGTTCTTATACATTGTTCTCCAGTGAGCGAAAGCTTTAGCCTGCTCCCATGATACTCCTACAACAGGATAATCAGCATAAGCATCATGCCAAAAATAATCGTTATGCATTGGCTCGTTGTAACTGTAAGAAAAATCTTTAATCCACGCTGTAGTATCTGGATAAATAGCTAAACTTTTTTCTTTGAAGAAATTTTTTCTTGACTCGCTATTAGATTCAATAGCAGATTCAGCATCAAAAGTAGTATAAGTATATTCAATTTTTTTTGTATTAAAAGTTCTTTCTCCATTGAAAGATTCTTCTTTTGGCAAAAAGAAACCAGTACCTTCTTCAAACTCTCCCTCCATAACCTGAGCATAAGCTAAATCGGGATAATTGTCCCTTTCCCAAATTAAATCATTATTATAATTTAAGACATACGTGTTCTTATCAGAAAAATCAATTCCTATTAGATTGTCTTCTTTATAAAGAATATAACCTCCTTTATCTTCATCTGCGATATCTTCTGCTATTTCATACTTAGGATAAAATTGATTAATACTATTATCTTTATCTAAATCTTCTTGAGAGGGCGCTTCGCCTAAATCAAAAATAGTTCTTTTCGCAAGGGCATCTCTAACTACAGAATCTCTAACCCAATTAACAAACTGTCTGTATTCACCATTTGTTATTTCTGTTTCATCCATATAAAATGCTTTGATTGAAACCGTACTTACAGGTGCATTTTGCAGTTGAGCCATGTCATCGTCAGACATTCCCATCAAATACGAGCCACTTGGAACTAAAGTCATGCCAGTTGGTTTATCGGGGAAAAACTTTTTAGCTTGAGTGCCAGTAAGCTCCCCTCTATCAGATTTAGAACAGGACACAATAAAGGTCGTTAAAACGAAAAATAATAATATTTTTTTCAATGAAAGATTAATTTTGTTCAACTTAAAGCCCATAAAAATAACAATATTTAATATACTAAAATAGCCTTTTGGTTTAATTAAATGAAATTTCTTTTTAAACTTAGCAGTAATTTATCTGAAATATTATCATTGCAAGCACTCAAATAATCATCATAATTACATGGAATTAACGCAAAATCAACTACTTTATTGCTTTCGTAAGTTAATTCAAACCACCACTTTTGACTTAAATCACTATTGTAAAATTTCAATTCTTGATTTCCAAGACTAACATGAAAACATTTTCCTTTAAAATTTTTAGATTTAGGATCTTCTTTAATTCTCAAACAATAACCCTCAACAAAATACCAAACCGTTTGAGCTAATAAAGTACTGGAAATGATGTTATTAAAAACTTCAAAAATACCCATACTAGAAATCCTGTTACTCATGCCTGCGTATCTTGAAATAGAGCATATTTGACTGCTTTCAAAACCGTTTGGATAATTATGTATAAAATCTAATTCAGAAGCTTTAATAGATCTAAAATCAATTGATAAAAGATCAGTAAACCTCAAACAAGGCTCAACCAAATCAATTTTTTTATTTAATTCTCCTAGCCTGTAAGATTCAAAATGAAATTTTTCTAATAAATCCAATTCTTCTTGAGAATTTAAAAAAGTTTGAAAACCAATATTACAATAATGACTGAGTTTGTTTTTTTCATCCATTATTATTTTAGACATATAAGAGGACGAATCAAAATCTTTTTTAATATGTCCGAAATCAAACTTATTATCAATTGAAGTCAAATTAACATACTTTTCTTTAAAATAATAAGATTGATATATTGCAAATGTTAAATCCTGCGAACCTCCAATAAAAAAAGAAATTATATTTTTATCTATTAAAGTTGCATTTATAGATTTAACCGCAAAGTAAGTATCAAGCGGAGTTTCACCGTTAAGAACATCACCCATGTCCATAATATTAACTTTCCAATCTCCAAAGAAAAGAGAATAAAATTCCTCTCTAAATGAATTAACATCTAAATATTTTTTATTTTTTTCAATTGAATTACGAGATTCATTTAAGCCAATAATAGCAATATCTATATCTTTTAAATTTGGCTTATTAGAGTCGAATACAGAAATAGTTTTTCCAATTGTTGAAGGGGGTAACCTGTTTTTGAAATCAATAATTTCTTTACTAATTGGAGATAGGTACTCAGCTATCATTTCTATTTTTTACTTTTTGAAGGAGCTTTTTTTACTTTTTTGGTTTTCTTTTTTTGAAATAATGCTTTAACATCATCAATAGTATACTTGTCCACGTCAGTTCCTTTTGGAAGTTCGACTTTAACTTTACCTTTAATTACATTGAATCTCCCCCACCTAGCTTTTTCAATTCTAATACCTTCTTCATCCCAAGATCTTAACAGCTTTTCTGCTTCTTTCTTCTTTTTTGCTTCAATCAAATTAGCACAATCCTCATTACTTAAGTTATCAAAATCATAATTCTTATTAATATTGATAAATAATCCATTCCATTTTATAAATGGACCAAACCTTCCTTTGCCTTTACTTACATCAAACCCGTCATAATTACTTATTGGAGCATCAGCTTTTCTCTTTTCTAAAATCAGTTCAATTGCTTTGTCCAATGAAATCTCCAGAGGACTCAACCCTTTTGGTAAGGAAACAAAAATACTGTTATGTTTTACATACGGTCCAAACCTTCCTGAATTAGATTCAATTTTTTCATTTTCAAAATCTCCTAAATAACATGGTAGTTTAAAAAGATTTAATGTTTCTTCTAAAGTAATTTTACTTATTTTCTGATCAGGAAGCAGTCCTGCAAAAATTGGCTTTTCCTCCTCGTCAACAGTCCCAATCTGCGCCATTGGACCAAATTTCCCTAAACGTACACTAACTTTTCTCCCTGAGTTCGGATCTTCTCCTAATATTCTTTCTCCGGTTTCACGTGCAGCATTCTGCTGAACATCTTCAACCACAGGGTGAAATGAGGAATAAAAATCTTTTAAAAAATTAGTCCATTTTTTATCTCCACTTGCAATTTTATCAAAATCCTGCTCTACACTGGCAGTAAAGTTGTAATTCAGAATATCTTGAAAGTTTTTCACCAAAAAGTCTGTAACTACAATTCCTACTTCAGTTGGAACCAACTTACCTTTATCCGAACCAGTATTTTCAACTGCGTTATTAGTAATTATAGAACCTTCTTTTAATACAAGCTCCCTGTATTCCCTTTCACTTCCTTCAAAAGTACCTTTAACTACATATTTTCTGTTTTGAATAGTAGTAATAGTTGGGGCATATGTTGATGGCCTACCTATCCCTAATTCTTCCATTTTTTTTACAAGTGCTGCTTCAGAATATCTGTAAGGAGGGCGAGAAAATTTCTCTGTAGCAATCATTTTTAAATTACTCAAATCCTCTCCTTTATTTAGAGAGGGTAGTATGCCGCTATTGCTCTGATCTTCCTCGTTGTCGGTTCCGTCAATATATACTTTTAAAAATCCATCAAATTTAATTACTTCTCCTTTAGTTATAAATTCATCACTATAATTATTTGCCCCAATCTTAAAAGTTGTACGCTCTAAAGTAGCATCACTCATCTGAGAAGCAATAGTTCTAAGCCAAATCAATTTATATAACTTGGATTGATCAGATTCCATATTAACTTCTTTGTTAGCTAAATTAGTTGGTCTGATAGCCTCATGTGCTTCCTGAGCACCTTTGTTTTTATTTTGATATTTTTTTCTTCTTGAATATTGGTCTCCGTAATTTTTGGAAATTACAGCTTCTGCAGATTTTAAAGCATCATCAGACAGGTTAACACTGTCTGTTCTCATGTATGTTATATTACCAGATTCGTATAATCTTTGGGCTGCAGACATAGTTCTACTTACACTAAACCCAAGCTTTCTGGAAGCTTCTTGCTGTAAAGTAGAAGTAGTGAAAGGAGCTGAAGCCGATTTTTTGAAAGGCTTTTTATCGATAGATAAAATATTAAATTTAGAATTAATACTTTTTTCTAAAAAAGCATTGGCATCCTCTAAAGAACTAAAACCACCTGAATGCTGTGCTATAAACTCGACATTATTTGCATTGCTGAATTTAGCAGAAACTTTAAATGAGGAATTTGAAATAAAGTCATTAATTTCATTTTCTCTATCTACTAAAAGTCTCACTGCAACGGATTGAACTCTTCCTGCAGAAAGCCCCCCCTTAACTTTTCTCCATAAAATTGGTGAAATTTCAAAACCAACAAGTCTATCAATAACCCTTCTTGCCTGTTGAGCATTTACTAAATTATAGTTAATTTCTCTAGGGTTTTCAATCGCTTTTAA
>CAJWFY010000046.1 GCA_913031655.1 uncultured Flavobacteriaceae bacterium | reverse complement strand
AAGACAATGACTTTACTTGGAAAGATTTTCAAGCTAGAAACAATAATGAGTTAGTGGCCATCTTAGGAAATTTTATAAATAGAGTAGCTGTATTGACTCAAAAATATTATGACAGTAAAGTTCCTTCTATTGGAATTTTAAATGACAAAGAACAAGACTTAATCAGTGAAGTCTATTCGTTTCCAAAAAAAATTGGAGATTCTATTGAGAAATTCAAGTTTAGAGAATCTGTTAATATCATGATTGACTTAGCAAGGTTGGGTAACAAATATCTTGCTGACGAAGAACCTTGGAAATTAATTAAAACAGATGACTCTGAAAAGGTAAAAACTATAATGAATATTAGTTTGCAAATCTGCGGAGTTCTAGGTTTAGTTTGTGAGCCTTTTTTACCTAATACATCTGAAAAACTTAAAACAATCTTTAATATTAAGAATGTTGAATGGGACTCTATTTCTAAGGACTCTCCTATAATTTGTGATAAGATTGAGAAAAGTTCATTACTTTTTAGAAAAATTGAGGATCAAGAAATTGAACTTCAGCTTGAAAAACTCAACGAATCAATAAAGTTGAATGAATAACTAAACTTGATTTTTAATCAAATTTAAATTCGTCTGAATTATTGTTAATTTCAACACTTTCCTTTGCAACTGCATTCATTCTTCTAATTAATGCATTATAGGAATCTGTTATTTTTATAAGATTCTCTTTAAAAGTTTTTAAATTATTATTATTTAAGTCTTCCTTAGTGTTTATTTTCAATACGTCTGTTTTAAAAACTCTGAATCTTCCCAAAATGGAGGGGATGTTTAAAACAGCAGGGATATGAATTTCATTAATTTCATCTATTTCTAACTTATAAGATTCTATAAAATATAGTAATTGTCTTGTATCAATTTTTGACAATGTAGTGGCCTTTTTTAAGACATCAATATCTTCCCACAAATTAAATACTTGATTATAATTAGAATTTAAATCTGATGAAATTGGCATAGAATCTTTAACAAATGAGTTCAATTCAAAATAATTAATTGAATTATTTATAGGATTATTATTTTTTGTTGATTTAGAACAAGAAGCCATTAAAAGACAAATTAAAATAAGTAATCTCATTTAAATAAAAATTTATTTCAAATAAAAATAATGCTTTTTAATTAAGTTTTTACAAAACACTAAAAACTTGTCTTAAGGCCTTGGGAAAAAGAAAAATTAACAAATAACAAACTGAATAATAATATTATTTTTAGATTGATATTGTTAAAAGAAATTTTCATTATTAACTATCTGTTTAAGTTTATATGTAACCTACATTAAAAAATTATATGGGTTAATTTTACTTTATAATTGAACTTATATTTTATTTCTACGACTTGATAAAATTTTTGAAATTTCATTAGCACGTTTTTCTGTTAAATCATAATTTTTCATCACATACATAGCTGTTAATGTTCCAATAATAGGAACTAATGAATAAAAAATTCTTAAACCAGTAATTGCTTCGTCAGGTTGATTAGCAACATCAGGTGTGAAACCAACGTAGGCCATAATAAATCCACTAAATAAGCCTGCTAATGCTGATCCAAACTTAACCATCCACCAATAGAGTGCTCCAAAAGTTCCTTCCTTTCTTGGCAAACCATTATTTAACTCATCTAAATCACAAACATCCGCAGTCATACTCATCATAAGGGTAAACAAACCTCCAATTCCAAACGAAAAAAATGGTAAAGCATACAAAAACATATATGGTTTACCTGGGATAAATAAAAACCAAAACAATATATAT
Organism: uncultured Flavobacteriaceae bacterium; assembly: GCA_913031655.1. Classification (GTDB taxonomy): domain Bacteria; phylum Bacteroidota; class Bacteroidia; order Flavobacteriales; family Flavobacteriaceae; genus MAG-121220-bin8. The sequence continues at coordinate 9,052 of CAJWFY010000046.1, read as the reverse complement.
CCAATAACAGAAATTCCTTGAGAAATCATAAATGTATTCTTTTTACCAACTTTTTGAGACATTTTTGTAACAACAGGTATTACTAAAAAAGTAGTAACTAAAGCTCCTACAGAACCATGTAGAGTAGGCCAATAACCAGCTGCTGTTGCATCTCCATTAAACAAATGATACACTATTATAAAAAAGGAAAAAGCTGCAATAGTTTGAAAAGAATTAAAAACTAAAAACGTAGCAATACATAATTTTCTAAAAGGTTTATTATTGTAAGCATCTATAAATGTTTTTACAATATCTTTTATACTGCTTTTAAAATTTGAAGTTGTTAAGGGTTTTAAATTATCATCTGATAACGTTGATCTACTTTTTATAAAAATTGCTGGAATAATAGCTAAAATTGTACAGGCAATTCCTACATAAATTGACAATTCTCGTGTCCCTGATTCCGCATTTTCAAACCAAGTTGGATCATATATTATAACCCAAAACCAAGGAGCTATAACCCAGGCCCATTGGCCAATCCACTGTGCAACGGCCATTATTTTTGTTCGTTCGTGAAAATCATTACTCATTTCATAACCCATTGCAACATAAGGCACGCTAAAAATGGTTAAACCAAGATAAAATACAAATGATAATATTAAAAAATACCAAAAATTATAAGTCAATCCATTTTCAGCAAACAATTGCCACATTGCTATAAATGATACACCCATTACTATTGCTCCTATGAAAACATACTGTCTTCTTCTTCCCCACTTTGATTTTGTATTATCAGAAATAAACCCCATTATTGGGTCTGTTATTGCATCAAAAAAACGTGGTAAAAAGAAAATAAGTCCCCATAATAAAGGAGGAAAACCTAAATCTTGTACAAGAACTACCATGAAAATTCCAAGAGCTGCAGGAAACATTTGATTGGCTAGCATCCCAAAACCAAAAGCGATCTTTTGACTCATTGGAACTTTAATTGAAACTTCTGAATTAGAATTTCTCATATTTTATTAGTTTGTATAACAACCATTTTTATAGATTGAGGATTTATTACTATTTTTTATAATACTATCTGTTAAACTTGTCTTTCAAAACATTAAATGTTTCTTTTTTATTTCTATCTATGTCTATAATCCCCCAAAACTCTTCATTTGGCGCTCCGTCATAGGGAACTCCCATACTATTTGGAGCCCACCCACCTATATCTTGTTTTTCTGGGTTTCCTGCTTTCCATAATCCGTCTAAAAATGAAAAAACAAACAGTCCAGAAACAATCTCAGAATTTTGAAACACAGCATCAATTATTTTAGAATTTGCATCAGCTTGTGCTTTTTGATTTTCACCTATTAAATAACCATTTTTTTCAATTGTCATATAACTATCGCTTCCTGCTTCTGAAAGATAGACTGGCTTATCGCTTACTAATTCCCATTGTTTAAAAATTGAGGAGGGGTCATCCCACCTATAAACATTTAATCCCCAAATGTCAATATTGGTATTAGAACTTAAAGCTTCTGAATCGGGCAATTCTCCATGTGCTGTAGCTACAGGATGATTTTTATCATTATCTTTAATTAAAAGTGCAGATTTATTAAGAGCATCATACCAGTTGTTAACATCCCCATCAAACCATTCTGGATGATAGTTATATTCATTACCTAATTCCCAAAATAAAATAGCATTATGATTTTTAAACTTGTTTATATAGTCAATAAAAGTTCCAGATAAAATATCATAATAACCATTTTGATTAAACCCAAAACTAATAATCACTTTAATACCAGCTTGTTCAATTTTATTTAAAACTTCGATTTGATCAATTGGTTCGTAAACTCTTATGGTGTTAATCCCTGCCTCTTTCATTAAACTCAGATCTTGATCAATACTACTAAAGCTTCTTTTGGTGCTTCCTTTAGGAACTGGATGATAACAAACTCCTTTTATGAAGTAAGGGATATTATTCAACAATAGCTGTCTTTTAAATGTTGTTACTACGTCAATTTCATAATTATTATAACTTGTTGATTCAACAGATATAAATGAAACAAATGCTATTATTATGTTAATTATTTTCACTTATCTCTAATTTTGATTTAATTAACTTAGGAATTAACACATCTTTCAATAAATTTTTTCGACTACCATTGTATGTTTTTTCGATTAAATTTCCATTTCTTGTTAATCCTTTAAAAACTCCATTGTCTACGCTATCCCAAAGAGCATATTTTGCTTTTCCTTCAACAGTAAATAAGCCGAAATGATTTTCAGAACCATTTGAGTTTCCTGTTGGATCTTTCCATGGTTCATCAAATGCTTCAAAATAAAAACAAGAAATTTCTTCTGAGTTAGTCCATTCTCGCATTTGCTTAAAATAAATTGCTTGCTTTAACTCATCAGCTGCATGAGATCCTTTTTTACCATAAAAACCACTAGATACAGTAGCCCAACCTAATTCTCCAATATGGATTGGTTTTTTGATCCCAAGACTATTTATATAATTCTTAACACTATTATACTGTGAAACAGAATGAGAGTAAACATTTTCCATAGATTTTTCTATTAAAGCCATTTCTGAAAATTGAGCTTTATTACTTTCACTTAATTCCCAAAAATCTGAGTTGTAATGAGTGTCATGAAAGGCATATGTATGCATTGAAATATAATCTACTGCATCAATAAGGGCTTTCAAACTTTTTGAGTGATAAGAAGAATCTCCTCCTCCCCAGGATGCAAAATTATCTGAGCTTGTTATCCAAAGGGTTTTAGAAAGTTTATTTTGATTTTTTAAATTTTGTAAATGATTTACCCATTTTAAAATAACTGTAGGCTGAACATAATAACTCGATGCCCAATGAACCATAGCTTCATTTCCTACAGCAATAATTTTTACAATATCAGGGTATAAATTTGCTAAATTTATTGCTTTTTGAATTTCAATTGAATTAGCAGATTCATCTTCTTTATCATGATTTGGATTTGAGGTCCATGCATTTTCACAATCAATCCAAGCACCCAATTTAACATACATTTCAAAAGATAAATCTTCAGTTTTCAGTTCTCTAATTGCTTTTAAAATATTTGGAGCTTGTTCTAATTGTAAATTATAAGTTCTTAAAATTTTCACTCCCATAGCAGATAGAATTTTAAGATCCTCTTTTAACTCTGGAATTGTAGGTTGAATATCACGAGTTGTATTTCTGTAACCACCGTACGAAATTGCCAAATAATTTGGATTTCCTAAGATTTCAGATGCTGATTTATCCCTAATACTTAATTCTTTTTTGTTTTCACAAGAAGAAATTAAAATACTGATTAACAATAGTAACACAACATTATATCTTAATAGATTTTTCATAATTAACTCTATTATGTTTGGAAATTATTTTTTAAAATAAACACCACAACCTTGCTAACTTCGTTAGTTCTTTTAAAAATTGATAAACTAATTTTTTTATCTAGTTTATTGCTCATGAATTCAATAGTTTTTCCACTGTTTAAATAAACAATCGCTTTTGAAACATTTGATTTTTGGTATATAATTGGAACTTGACAATATGTAAATCCTATAGAGTTTTTACATAGCTTAATTGAACTACTTTTTTTGTCAAGAGTTATATAATTGAATATTTGATCCTTTTTTAGAAACTCATCATTTTTTAAAATTTCAGAGTTAAAGCAAAGGATGCCCTTGTCAATTTGAATACCCAGTTCTCCAAACCTACTTAATAAGTCCTCTTTTACCTGACCTGTCATTCCAGGCTGCTGTGCGCCCTTTCCTTCTGGTGTATGCGAATAAGGGTCTGTTGGAAAAGCCCCGTATAACTTAGGAGATTTTTTAACCCCAATTCCTTCATTTATTTCAAAATAATGATCAATTAACTTATCAACTATCACTTTATCATCATTTTGCTGATTAGCTGACTTAATGACTTCAAATACTGCTAATAAAAGCTTTGAAACCATATGCCAATAAATAGAGCCAAGACCTTCATATCCAAAAAACGTTCCTGATCTTCCTGTAAATGATTTATGATCAAATACTTCTTCAAAAATTTGAAGAATTTCTGACATTTCATTTTTTACAAGACTGTTGTACTGCTTGGGAAGAATTTTTAAAGCTTTTTTTAAACAGTTTGCGTTATTGAAGTTTTCGTTAAAATGGTATCCTCCCAATAAATCTTTATTGACAATTTGATAATTGCCATCTTCAATCAACTTTTGTAATAAAATTGACTTTAGAACATTTTCTTTAGAAATGTTATTTTTTTCAATAAAACGTCCTAAGTCTTTATTAGGGTACAAAATGTAACTAGATTGATCACCTCTAAACAACTTGCTTTGCTTTAGACTGTCCAATACTTTTAAACTTTCTGTTGCTGAAAGATATCCTGAGCTTAATATTGCTACTTGGCCTTCTAACATTTCTGGTAAATTTGAAATAATAACCTTATCATTTCCTTTTATCGACATTAAATTGTAAGCATGGTATAGGTTATCTTTTCTTTTATTAGCCGAAATAGTGTGATCTAAGTATGCCAAGGAAGTTTCAATAAAACTTCTTAATTTTTTTATTGATAAACTTTGTTTATTTGATGAAAACCCATGATTATATATAACATTTCTATAGACACTTCCTGACTTTCCAAGAAGATCTAATATGACTTTACGATCAATATCAGAAATATCCTTTGAGAGTAAATGTTTATTGTTTTGAAATGCCTTGTGAATTTCATTATAGAAATCAAATAACTCTAAAGAAATATTGACCTTGTCAACCTTACTTTCGTCAAGAATTTTATCAAAAAAGTTTAAAAACCTTCTCAAATAATAAAGCGTTACCATTGAAACTCCATTTCCAACTAAAGCATTATTAGCATCATTCCACTCAGGTCTCTGAGTATTCATCCATATACCTCCTTCAGGAACGAAATTTGAAATTTTTGATAAAACAGTTGCTAGAATCTTTTCAATAAAATTTACTTTATAAATATCATTATTTGGGCTTTGTAAAAGAGCTCCATCTACTCCAATTTTTATCCTGTTATCTTGAATTTTCTTTTCGTTTTCATGATCAAAATCAATAGTATTTTTAGAATCTACTAAAATATCATTATAACTTTTTATTTTATAAGGAACATTAGCATACACAAACACATTTTTTGAAAAGTACTTTAATAGTTTTTCTGGATAATAATCTTCAATAAGTTCTAAAAATTTAAGAAGATATATAATTTGATGGTCTCCCCAATAGCCAATATAAGCCCAAGGATTATCTGGCTCTACTGTTTCCCAATCAAAACCATCTTTAGTAACTCTATAAGGATTGTACCCTTCAAATGTTGTAGCATTTAAAAATTTATGAATCATTCCATCAATAAACTCTGGATAAGAATGCACTAATGATTCCCAGTTTTGAAATATATCCCTCCAATTTCCTTGATAATCTAGAACTTTAGATCCATCTTCTTCGCTCTTTGTATTTATAGAAAATTTATTCCATGGTCGACTTGGATCTCCATGTCGTCTACTAAATTTTAAAGGTAAATATTCAAAGCATAAGCGTTCAAAATCTGTATCATCATTATTTTCATAAATAAGCTTCAAATTATCTAAAGAAAACAAATGAGGGAGAGAATTTAATATTTCAATATTATCGCTGTATACTTTTTTATTGGCCTTAGATATATAAGCAATGAAGTCTAATTTTTCTATTTGATAATTATTATCAAATATTCCTCCACGCATTAAGTTAAACATGGTATTAGAAAAATGACGAATATTTCTAAGCGTATCATCTGTCTTTTGAATTCCGTCGCAGGATCCTACTATTTGTATTAACTTTTTTGATCCAGCTTGAATATCATTTTCAATATCAGTCGATGAACTTGAACTATTTTTTATGAGCTGTTTTATACGAATTATGTCAGAATTCGTTTGGTTTACGTTAGCTACTATCATCCAGTTTTTAGACTTATTGCTGGAAAGTTTTAAGTTTGTAGTAATAAAATAAGCTCCTTTTTCGGCTCTAATATTATCTTCTTGGGTTAATTCACCTCCTTGCCTAAAATTTTCAATTTGCAAAGAAGAAAGTAAATATCTAGGGTTTTCTATACCACAAGACCATACAGTATTAGCTTTTAAAGCCTCACTGGGTTCTGCCTTATCAACTATAATTGCGCTTAAAGAGTATATAGCTAATCCTGAATCAGTTTCAAGCTCACACTTTTTGTAAGCGTCAACTAGATTACTAGATCTGTTTTGTAGCTCTTCATTAACCCCGCTGGGAATAATATTTTGTATTCCATCTAGTAAATCTAACTGAACATCAGATGAACCGTTGTTTGTTAAATTAGATTTTCTAACAAAGCCATATTGATCACTTGAGTTCCATTGATACGAAAATTTCATCTCTAAATCGTGATTGATTTCCTCGAAAATTATTTTATTTCCAATTGAATTTTTGTAAAGATTTGTTGTTGTCTTATAAATACAACTTAGTTTTCTAGAAAAGGGTTCCCAGAGATATTTTTTGTTGTTTTTTGAAACAAGCAAGGAAGTTTTACTTCCTGTAATCTCTTCAGATTCTGTGATTTTATCGTCAGTATAATAAGGAAATAGAGCTGAATCACTATTTATTCTTCCAGCTGACAAACACCCTGTACTTGAAATAAACATCCAATGATTGGAATCACTTACAATACTCATAAAAAAAGGACGCATGGAGTTTGCGTTAGAAATTTTGTAAAATTCTTCTCCTTTTATTTCAACCAACTCGCCACTGACTTCGGGATTTAATAAGTGGGCTTCGGTATTTCCTAAATATATTTTATTGTTAGTCATTCTTAAGTTTAATAAATAATCAATTCTTCTATTGATAAATTCTTACATATTCGATTTCCATTATATCCCTGTCAAAATCCTCTGCAATTTCACCTCCCATAGTTCCTCCCATAGCAACGTTTAAAATGATAAACTGATTCCAATTAAAAGGAAGAGCACAAGAATTTCCCACTAAATGATGTGGCTTATCATCTACATAAAATGTTAATGCCTGCTTAGTCCAAACAAGGGAATAAATATGAAATACTTCTGTGATATCGTTGTAATCGTTACTAATATGAGAATCCCCTGCACCATAATTATCAGGATGGTGAACTGTAGATTGAACTTTAAAATTATTAGATTGGGCCGATTCTAGAATATCTATTTCACCGCATGCTGGCCAAGTAACAGTTTTGAAATTTGAACCTAACAACCATAAAGCTGGCCAAGTACCTTTTTTTCCTGGTATTTTTGCTTTTATATCGATTCTTCCGTAAGAAAAGTCCTTCTTCGTATTAGAAATTATTCTCGCAGAAGTGTAATTATTTCCGTTGTAAGATTCCTTTTTAGCAATGATTTTTAATTTACCATCTTCCACTTTAGAATTATCTAATCTACTTGTGTAAGATTGAACCTCATTATTATACCAGCTATCTCCTACTTCGTGAACCCATTTGTCTGAATCAATAGCACCCGTGTAGTCAAATTCATCAGACCAAACTTTAGTAGTAAATTGATCCTTAGGATGAATACTTGAAACAGCATTGGTTGTAAGCCATACGTACCAAGCAATATCCTGATCATCAACAGTTCTTAAGTATATGTTTTCTGAATCATAGCATTCAATAGTATAACTATGTTCTCCAACATAAAAACCTATAAAACCTTTGGCGCCTAATTCCACTTTATCAAGATCATCTTCTTTTTTTGTAGAAAATGTTGTCTCATAATTACTAAGCGGATAGTTTTCTATTTCTCCATCTGAATTTGGTGTTTGAGAAGTCGTGCCAAAATCATCATTTAAATAACTGCCTTTTCCGAAAACTGTTTCATTTGTTTTGTGAGAGAAGGTCCCATTTATATTAAAAGTATATTCATCGTCATAAAACCCTTTATTTGATTTTGAAAAGGCATAAGCTTCCCAATAAGTAGAGTATCGTTTTTCTTGAACCCCATTTGAAAAATGAGCATCTTGTGCAGAATTAATTCTCCAAGTTTTTGAAGAGTCACCTGCCAATAATTCTAAGAGAGTTTGCTCAGATTTAGGCTTAACATAAACAGTAATTGTTTTGTCAATACTAATATAATTATTAGTTGAAGAATAGGCCAACACCTTAATATTGTAAGTTTTAGTGCCAATTTCCTTATAAGTGTATTCAGCAGAGCCTGTACTAGTCTTTGAATCACCAGTTCCAAATCGAAAACTATATGAAACTCCATTAATTGCAGTAGCTGTGAATTTAACTAATCCTGAACCATCTCCATTAGAATTATCAGCGTTTGAACCTGTTATATCGATTGATAAACGTAAGCTTGAAGGAATAATTTCAGTTGGGGGGTCAACAGGATCAGGTCCAACTCCATCATCTGATATTCCACCAGAGCATGATATAAAAATAATTATACAAAAAAATAACTTTATTGATTTCATTAAGTCATAAACCATTCTTGTTGATATAATATTAAATTACTTAATCATAAGTTTTAATAATAGATTCTATAAAGTTATTAAGACTAACCTGATTGAAAAATCATTTTAAAATCTAATTAAAAAAAAACCTGAAGAAATTTTACTCTCTTCAGGTTTTTTCAATCTAAACAAAATTATTCTACGGCAATTAATTTATAATACCATTTTCTTCCATTGGCATCAGTTGTAGTAAGTTCCATAGTGTTACTTGTAGGGAAAACTATAGTGTAATCATGAGTCCCAGTGTATAATGAAAAGAATCCATAACCAGACAACGAAATAGTCTCAACACCGCCTGGGGCTGTTACATTCCAAGTGCCTGAATAGTCTTCTAAAACAAAGTTTTTAAGTGTATCATCCTTAGGATCGTCAGTTCCACCTGGAAGATCTCCAGCATACTCAGTTTTAACTGCAGTACCACCATTTGTAGTGTGAGTAAACCCTTTTCCTTCTAAACTGAAAGTCCAAGTATCATCATCTGCTCCAGTATCAGCTCTTGAATTTGGATCAGCGGTATACCAAATAGGAGCATCACCACCAGCTGGTCCT
>CAJWFY010000045.1 GCA_913031655.1 uncultured Flavobacteriaceae bacterium | reverse complement strand
TAGGTTTTTTTATGAGAAGATATGGTTTTTCTGTAGTCCCAGTTATTATAGGGTTGATTTTAGGAGAGTTAGTTGAGGGAACTTTAAGACAATCTCTAGTAATATTTGATGGCAATTGGTTAATGTTTTTAACAAGACCAATAGCTTTAACTTTTTTTACCTTAGCAATAATTGCTCTACTTTTTCCATTATTTAAAAAAAAAAATTAATAATATCCTAATTTTTTAGAAATAAATTTTGATTTTTTTATTCCATAATTGCTAGGAGAGAGATTTGGTTTTCTTTCATAAATTTTTTTTAGTCCAAGTCTATGAGAGTAAATTCTTTTTCCATAACATATGAATGTAGGAATATCTTTAATAACAAATTTTATAAAAGGTTTAATTTTATTATATTTTTTATAAGCAAGTTTATTATTTTTAGATTTAAAGAGTTTATAAATCTCAAGTAATAGGTCTGTAAACTCTACGGAAGGCATTATTCCTTCACATCCAGCCTTTAAGCTATCAATAATTTCTAAACCACATCTTCCATTAAATACTTTTAAATCACTAGGGTACTCTGATATTATTTTTTTTAAAACCTTCGCACTTCCTTCACCTTTTATGATCCTAAAGTTTTCAAACTTTTTATATAATTTTAAAACACTTTTTGTTGATAATGAAGATTTTAAATACTCAGGAGCGTTCTGAATTCCAACAAATGTCTTACGATTTACTTTATTAATAATCTTTTCAAAAAAATTATAACATTCTATTTCAGTTAGTTTTTTCCCTGATGGCGGCTGAAGTATCAACCAATCAGCATTATGGGCATTTGCTACTTTAATAAGTTTTAATTGATCGGAGTATTTTTCACCACTTATTGTTATGGCCAAATACATATTTTTTTTCTTAAATTTTGAAACAATCTCAATAATATTAACCTTTTCTTTAAAACTAAGTTTATTTACTTCAGTCCCCAATCCTAAGCATGCTATTCCATGAACACCCATAGAATTAATCTTATTTACCTGCTCAATAATTAATTTACTATCAATTTTATTTTCTTTATTGAAAAAACAATAAATCATAGGAGCGATACCTTTAATTTTTTTTTTCATTTTTATTTTCTTTGTAGTTGGTAAATTGAAACACTTTTTTTTGGTAAAGGAATTTTTATTGGAATTTTTTCAAATCTAGGCGTTAGTTGTATTTTTCCATCTATAATACAATCATTATATTTTTTAAAGTCTTCATTTGGGTTTACAGAGGCATCAATAGTTAACGGCCACGCATCAGTATTATTGTATCCAAACAATATCAGGGGTCTTTTATTATTTGTTAAGTTTAAACCTGAGCCATGAACCATTCTAACATGATGAAAAGTAACTGTTCCTGCAAGTCCTATTAAAGATTTTTTAGATTTTAGATTAATTTTTTGAGATATTTTTCCTATAAATTCTTTTTGATTATTATGATGATTAAATATTTTGTTTTTATGTGAGCCTGGCAATACCTGGAGTGGACCATTTTCCTCATAACAATCTTCCAAATAAATTCCTACAGTAACTAAATCATCATTTGTATGAGGGTAGAAAGCCCAGTCTTGATGCCAGCTAACCTCACCACCTTTACTAGATGGTAATTTAAAATTAAGCTTACAATGGTGAAATCTTACTGATCCTCCTAACAAAATCTTAATTATTTTTATTATTTTTTTATTTCTAGATAAATTATAAAATAACCTATGATAGTAAGTAGGGTTATTTAGTCTGAGAATTTCTCTGTTTTTAGACGAATTTGAATTATAAACAAAATTGTTATCGTAAGATCCGCCTAAATTTTTAATTTTAGTTTCTCTCTTTTCTTCTTTGGTTAAAATTTTTTTAATTAATTTGTTAATGTTGTTAATTTCTTTTAAAGAAATAAGTTTATTTTTTACTAAATAACCATTTTTTTTGTAAAATCTTATTTCTGATTTACTTAAACTCATATTTTTGGTCTATTTTGTTGCCATGGATTGATGTTTTCAAATGCTTTTGAGGCTTGTAATAAGCTTAGCTCAGATTTTTTCTTTCCTGCTAGTTGTAATCCTACTGGTAATCCAGATTTAGTAAACCCGCACGGTAATGAAACGGCTGGATTTCCGCTCCAATTAAATGGGGCGGTGAATTGAGCTAAAACAAATATCCAAGAAGAGTAGTCATAATTGTTATCATTAAACATTTGATCATTGGTAATATCTAATATTTCTATTTTACCATTATTAATGATTGGTCTTTCATTAAATTTGTGTGGGGGTATAGCCACAGTAGGACTTAAAATATAATCATATTTATCAAAAATCTTATCCATTTTAGATCTATATTCCATTAACTGAGCGAGTGCTTTGGCATAATCACTTGCCATTACCTTACTTCCTCTTTCAATAGTATTTTTTACATGGGGCATTAATTTTTTTGGATCAATATTATAAAATTCTTCATTTACACAATAAGAAAATGTATGCATTAAATGTTTATGAAATGGTTGTTCAAGATCATTTAAATCAAAATCAAATTTAAGTTCTTCTAATTCTGCTCCTAGGTTTTCAAAAATTTTTAAATTATTATTAAATATTTCTTTTATTTCAGGGTCAACAACTCTTGTATTGAAATCATTTGACCAGGCTATTTTTTTATTCTTAATTCCAGCCTCTATATCTTTAAGGAAGTATTCTTTTTCTTGAATTGTCATAGGTTCACTTTCAGGATGTGGACCTGACATCACGTCAAATAATAATGCGCTATCCTCAACAAACCAACTTATAGGACCTATTCTAGAATAATTAACTGGAAGCCAACTCATCAAACCAGCATGCTTTCTTGGTATTCTTCCTTGCGTTCCTATTAGCCCAAATACCCCACAAAAAGATGCGGGGATTCTAACAGAACCTCCTCCATCAGAACCTTGAGCAACTGTATTAACTCCAGCAGCTACTGACGCTGCGGCACCACCACTAGACCCACCGGAGGTAACTTCTAAATTCCATGGATTTTTACAGTGATCTTTTATTTTTGATTCATTGGATGTGCTATGACCAAATTCTGGGCAGCTTGTCTTACCTAGAATGATACCATCTTGCTGTTTTATTCTTTCGACAATTATTTGGTCTTTATCGGCAATTGTTTTACCTGTTGTTAAAGATCCTTTTGTGACTTGCACATCTTTTACTGGCTCTAAATCTTTTATTGAGGTAGGCAAACCCCCAAGAAGACCTAGTTGTTCACCTTTTAATATCTTTTTTTCTATTTCTTTTGCTTTATTAATTGCCTGATCATGCATTACCGTAAAAAATGCATTTATTTTTGGTTCTGTTTCTTCAATTCTTCTTAGAGATAACTTTGTAAGCTCAACTGGAGAAATTTCTTTTTTTTTAATAAGTTTTATTAACTCTATTCCAGGCTTGTATAGCAGTTCATTAGACACTTTAATTTTTTAATCGAAAACTACTTCCTCTAGTTCAATCTCATTATTTAATGTAACTCCAAAACCTGGTTTGTCACTTAAGCTTATATAACCATCTTTTGGAACTGGCTCATCTGTAAACATTTTACCAAAAACTGGAACAATTTTATCACCATTAGGACTTAAATTAATAAATTCACTTATAGGTGTCATTGGCGAAGCTATTCCAAAATTATAAGCATAAACACCAGCACAGTGTGGTATTACTAAAACATCATATGTTGATGCCATATTCATTATTTTAATTACTTCAGACAAACCACACAATGTTACATCTGGCTGAATAATATCTACCGATTTATCTTCGAGTAATTTTTTAAATCCATATCTTGTATTTGTATGTTCTCCAGTAGTCCATCTCTGCCATGGACAAGCTTTTTTGATATATTTATGACTTTCCAAGTCATGTGGAGGTAAAACTTCCTCTATCCAATAGATGTCTACTTCTTTTAAAGCATTTGCCAAATCAATAGCATATGGAACGTCTAGCGCCATATAACAATCGATCATTAAAGGATAATCTTTTCCAACTTCTTTTCTTAATTCCATAAAAATTTCTTGATTTTTTTTTAATCCAGATGGACCGTCACCTGGGCCGTAAGGTAAAGGATATTTAGATCCAAAATGTCCCCATTCCTTATACATTTTTGGCTGAACACCAGTTACGTAAGTGTGTAACTTGTCTCTGACTTTGCCTCCAATTAAATTATAAACAGGCTCATCTTTTATTTTACCAACTAAATCCCACATGGCTAAATCAATTCCTGCTATTGCATTTATAACCACACCATTTTGACCTGAGTAAGGTATTGTTGATCTAAACATTTGATCATAAAGTAAATTAAAATTACGTGCATCAGCACCAATTAGAAATCTCTCAAGATGATTTTTAATTACCCATGCAGAAATATAACCACCATAAGCTGTAGCAAAACCTTCATGACCATCTTCAGTATATATTTGAATTAATACTCCTTTAAGCACATCCATCCCCCAAGTAGACCGAGAATTTTGATATTCTTTATATTTTGACATTGGGTTTGCAATTATTCGATCATTTATCCAATGACCTTTTGCATGATCAGTGTAATCTGCACCTGCACTTTGAGTTTTGACTAGAGAAACTTTAATTTTAGCTATCTTATATTTATTATCCATTCAATAAACTTAACAATCTGAATTTATCTTGTCAATAGTTTTGATAACGATATCATTTTAAGTTTTTATTGTTATTCTTAATTAATCAATACTTTTGTGCTGATAATTGAGTTTTAAAAGGTTTATCACCAAGTAAGTAATAATCATTTAGTTCTTTGATTTACAACGCTAGCCCCATTTATTAGCTCAAAACCAACATCATGTATTTTTTTTATTTTTTGATTTTTAATTTTACCAATTAAATTATTAGCAGCGATTATACCAATTTCTTCAACCTTAAAATCAACTGTAGTCAACTGAGGATGAAGAAGTGATGTAATATCTGAGTTACCAACTGCTGCGATACCTAATTTTTTAGGAATTTGAAACTTCCTGCTGTTAAGCTCACTTATTAATCCCGTTCCAGAAGTTTCACTCCCACAAATAATACAGTCAATCTTTGAATCATGTTCTTTAAATTGATTAAAGATTTGCTTACCACATAATTTGTGGTTCATTGGTTCTGTGTAATAAAAAATGGTGGTTTTTAATTTAGCTATTTTCATTCTTGACATGAAACCACTTAATCTTCTTTTTGATCTATGCTCATTTTCCATATGTTCATTTGTAGGAGTGGCAAAAGCTATATTTTTATAATTTAGACTAATGACATAGTCAGTAATTTGATGACTCGCTGAAAAATTTGAAAAACCCACTACTAAGTCAAGTGGTTTATCAGTAATATTCCACGTTTCAACTATAGGTGATTTTGAATTTAATAATAATCTTGTTGTAGCTTCAGTATGCTTCGTTCCAACAACTATAAAACCCTCAGGCTTATAGCTTACAAATTTTCTAACCAACTCTTCTTCTGTTTTAAGGTTATAATTTGTAACACCTATTAAAAGCTCAAAACCATTTTCTCTTAATTTTTCCTTAATACCATGAATATAATCTGAAAATATAGATAATCGCAGAGTAGGAATTATTGCGATAACAAATCCTGATTTACCTGATTTTAGGCTACCAGCTAAATAATTATGAACATAGCCAGTTTTTTTTATGAATTTTTCAATTTTAACTCTAGTCTTTGAAGAAACAACGCTTGGGTTACTAATGGATCGTGAAATAGTAGAAGTTGAATACCCAGTTTTTTTAGCAACCTCTTGTATAGTTATTTTTTTTTTCACTAATTAACTATTACTTAAAAACTTAACACTTTTCTATGTAATAAATTAATAAGATCTAATCCAAAAATTATTACCTATATTGGCCAGGTATATTTAATAATGCAAGACCAGATCTCATATAACTAGAGGCATCACGGTAAACTAAATGTTGATGAGTATCTAATAATCTTATCATCATTTATGTTAACGTAATTACTTTTTGGTATCTTTTTTATTAGTTAGTAAGTAGCTCTTCCTCCACTCAAATCAAAAACAGCAGATGTTGAAAATGAGTTCTCTTCGGAAGATAACCAAGTAACCAATGATGCTAATTCATCAACCTTAGCAAATCTATTTCTTGGAATTTTAGAAAGCATGTAATTAATATGCTCTTCAGTCATTTGGTCAAATATTCTTGTTTTTGCTGCAGCTGGAGTTACACAATTTACTGCAATATTTTTAAGAGCTAATTCTTTACCTAAAGATTTAGTTAATCCTATAACTCCTGCTTTAGATGTGCTGTAAGCACTAGCATTTGGGTTACCTTCTTTGCCAGCAATAGATGCAATATTAACTATTCTTCCATAGTCATTTTTAATCATAAATGGCACAACTGCTTTACAGCAATAAAATACAGAATTAAGATTAAGGTTTATTACTTTATTCCATTCTTCAACTGGATACTCAGCAACAGTAGTATTCATTCCAGCAATACCTGCATTATTTACAAATATATCAATTTTACCATGTTGGTTTTCAATTTCTTTTAAACTTTTATTAATATTTTCAAAATTACTTACATCTACAATTTGATAGTTTAAATTTTCAGATCCAACTTTAGCAATTGCTTTTTTAGCAGCATCTTCATCTATGTCCCAAATTATAACTTTTGCACCTGATTGAATAAATCTTTCTGTAATGGCCAAACCAAAACCTTGGGCTCCACCAGTAACAATCGCAACTCTATTTGTTAAATTAAATTTTATCATAACTTACTTTTCTAATAAAAATAAAGAATTTACAAACAAAAAATTAATAAATAAAAAAAGTTTTTCAATCAAGAGTTTTAAAAAAATTTATTAAAAGAAGATATATAGTAAAAACTACTGTTTGGCTGGTTTTTTTTATTTATTTGACTACGTTATCATTTGTCAAAGCTAATATTATTTAATAGGGTCTATAAAAATAATAACTAAGGAGAGAAAAAATGAAACAATTAATAAAAAAAATTGGATTAATTGCAGGTTTGTTTTTGTTTATATTAAATGTAAATGTAAAAGCAGCTGAAAATTGGAGAATCCAAGCTCACTTACCATCAGGACATACAGTTTATCAATTTATGTCTGACTGGGTAGATGGAGTTAATGTAATGTTGGGTGGAAGATTGACTTTAGAAATATTTCCTGGAAAAGCAATTATACCACCAAATGAAACACTTGAAGCTGTAAAAATGGGAATTATAGATGGTGATTTAACATCACCAGCTTATTTTGCAGGTAGAGATCCAGCAATGCCTTTATTAGCAGATTTAATTGGTGCTTATAGCAACTGGTTTGAAGCAGCAACTTGGTGTGAATATGGCGGCGGAAAAGAACTGTTCCAAAAAATGTATGACGGATTTGGAGCACAATTTGTAGGTTGTCCGAATGCTGGAATAGAGTCTGTTGCATCAAAAAAACCAATCAATTCTATTGCTGACTTTAAAGGAGTTAAAATGAGAGCTCCATCTGGAACGGCAACTTCATTGTTGAAAGCTATGGGAGCTTCACCGGTTAATTTATCCGGTGGTGAAGTTTATAGTGCCCTAGAAAAAGGCGTTATAGATGCTGCTGACTTATCTGATTATGTTGCAAACAAATCTTTAGGTCTGCACAAGGTTGCAAAATATGCTATTGTTGATTTTCATTCAATGCCAGTTTTATCTTTTACGGTAAATAAGGGAAAATGGAATGCACAACCAAAAGATATTCAAGCAATCTTAACAATGGCAGCTAGAGATATGGGAACTCAAATTAACATGAGACAACTTATGTTAAGAGGTCCGGCTGAAAAAGATGATCTTGAAAATCATGGTGTAACAATCATTGATTGGCCTGCTGATGAAAGAAAAAAAATGAGAGCTATGGCTGCAAAAATCTGGGAAAAAGAGTCTAAAAAAAGTGATTTTGCAAAACAAGCTTATGATAATCAAGTCGGTTTTTTGAAAACTATAAGAATGTTAGACTAATAAGAATATTAGACTAAAAATCGTATACAGCAGCCAATATGATATTTATTGGCTGCTGTAATTAACTTTTTTAAATGAATATTTTAAAATATCCAATTAACTGTATTAATTTTATTTCCCAGGCTATGGGTGATTTTGCATCTACTTTTTATTTATTTATTGTTTTTTTTACAACTTATGAAGTTTTCATGAGATATATTTTTAACAACCCAACGGATTGGGTTTTTGAAACTTGTATATATTTGTCAGGTGCTGCAATTTGTATGGCAGGTCCTTACGTTACAAAAGAACAAACACATATTTCTATTACTACTATATTAGATCAACTGCCAAAAAAAATTCAAAAAATTATCAAAACTTTTAACCTTTTATTTGCTTGTATAGTTTGTTTTGTAGTGTCTTATGCATGTTTACCTTGGGGGTGGGCAGCATTATTAAATGGCGAAACTAGTGGCACAGGAATGGACTCTTATGGTCCCGCATTAGTTAAGCCCATGGTAGGATTTGCTGCTCTTATTATGGGATTTCAATTTATAGTAAATATGATTAATTTTTTAAAAGAAGATAATAAAATATAAATAATATGCCAATTCCAGTCGAAACAGCTACTTTAATAATGCTTGGATCAATGATCTTTTTGATGATGTTGGGCTTGCCCTTGGCATTTGTAACCATCTCTATTGCGGCTGTAGGTGCTGTTGTCTTTATTGGACCACATGCATTACCACTATTAGCTTCAAGAATGTATTCATTAATTACAGAGTACACTTTAGTTGCAGTTCCCTTGTTTATTTTAATGTCAACATTTATGGAAAAAGCTGGAATTGCCGAAGATTTGTTCGAAGCTATGTCAGTTTGGGGAAACTCTATACCTGGTAGTGTGGGTGTTCAAACTATGGTTGCTGCTATTTTTTTGGCTGCAATTACCGGTATTGCTGGTGGAGAATTATTAATGTTAGGATTGGTTGCGCTACCACAACTATTAAGACTTAACTACGATAAGCATTTGTCAGTAGGTTTAATATGTGTTGGAGGCGGCTTAGGTACAATGATACCACCTTCAATAATCTTAATCTTTTTTGCTTTGGAAGCAGGCGTGCCAACTGGAGATTTATTTTTAGCATCTTTCATTCCAGGGTTTATGCTAGCATCGTTTTATATAATTTACATTATTGTAAGATGTTATTTGGATCCTTCAAAAGGCCCTCCAAGAAAAAAAGAAGACATACCGCCTTTAAACGAAAGAATAAAACTTTTAAAAAAATTAATAGCTCCAGGCCTTATAGCTTTATGGATAATGGTAAGTATATACGGTGGTATCGCTACTGTAACTGAAACTGCTGCGACAGGAGCATTAGCAGCATTATTAATTGGTATAAAAAGAAAAAAAGTAAATTTTAAATTTTTAAAAGATTGCCTATCATACACACTAAGTGTCACGGGAAGATTATTTTGGTTAACTATGGGATCAACGAGTTTGATCGGAGTATTTAGTATAATGGGTGCAACAGCATATTTAAAAAGTATGGTGTTAGGTCTTCCATTTGAACCTATTGGAATAGTGTTAACTATGATGGGAATTTTAGTAATTTTAGGAATGTTTATGGACTGGATAGGTATTTTATTACTCACATCACCAATTTTTGTCCCAATTATAATTCAGCTTGGTTTTAGTCCTATTTGGTACGGAGTTCTTTTTAGTTTAAATATGCAAGTTTCATTTGTATCACCTCCATTCGGACCCGCATGTTTTTATATAAAAAGTGTAGCGCCACCTGAGATAAGTATTCTTGATATCTTTAAAGGTGTGATGCCATTTATGTTACTTCAGATTTTGGCTATCACGATAGTTATTTTGTATCCAGACATAGCTCTATTTTTGCCAAATTGGATGAATAAGTAACAAGTTGAAAAGAAATAAAAATTTTTTTGGTATATTAATTATTTTTTTAGGTGTTTTTCTTGTAAGCTTTGGTGGCTTAACAGTAAAATCTTTTGAAACAGAAAATCCTTGGCAAATTCTTTTTTGGAGACAATTTTTTTTTAGTATAACGATATTTATTTTCTTATTAACAAAATATAAAAGAGATATTTTTAAAGTGTTAATAAAGTCAAGTTTTGTGTCTCTAATAATGGGGTGTGGTTTATTCTTTGGATTTGTGGGCTTTGTTTATTCAATGTTAAACACCAGTGTTGCAAATGTTAATTTTATAAATACAACTCAGGTAATTTTTTTAACTATATTCAGTTTTATTTTTTTAAAAGAAAAAATAAATTTAATTACACTAATTTCAATAATAATAGCATTTATAGGAATAGTTATAATATTTTTAAACTCTTTATATGTCGGTGACTTAAAAGGAAACGTAATTGCTTTAGCTATACCATTGTGTTTTGCGGGAGTGGTTATTTTTGTAAAAAAATTTCCAAATTGTGACCTCACTCTATCGGGTATAATAGGATCTTTTTTTGTAATGATTTATGCTTTGTTTGCTTCTGAATATATCTTCATTTCTAAGCATGATTTTTTGTTATCAATAGTCGCAGGAGTATTTCAAACTGGACTGCCTTTTATATTCTTAATAATTGCCTCAAAATATATATCATCTTCAATAATAGGACTTGTTATGTTGTTAGAGGCATTGCTGGGTCCTGCGTGGGCTTTTATATTTATTGATGATATTCCATCAATAAATGTATTTATTGGAGGCTCGTTTATATTGGTTGGAGTAACATTAAAACTTTATATGTCAATTTATAAAAATAATTAGATTTTTTAATTTTTATTTTAAAGATTGAAAATTTAATCCTTTAAGTATATTTTTTATTTATGCAAATTGGATTTGACGTTGGTGCAACAAAAATAGAAAGTGTTATCTTAAAGGACAATGGTGAAGAAGTTGATAGATCCAGGAGAGACTGTCCAAAAGATTATCTTAAAATAATTCAAATAATTAAAGATGTAGTTA
>CAJWFY010000044.1 GCA_913031655.1 uncultured Flavobacteriaceae bacterium | reverse complement strand
TAGCTGTGGTGTTTTCAGTTCTCATTTATCTTGATTCATAGTATTTTATTATTTATTCACTTTTCGTACCAGACTGCCCGAAGGGCACTTTTATAGTAATATATCTCCGCACCTCATTTAAAAAAGATGTTACTCTTTTTATATGAAGAACCCTCCATCAGAATCAAGGCAGAAAACCTATTCACACGGTGTCTATTACTACTGACACAGGAAAAACTGCTGTGCTTACCCACTCACACACTCTATCCGAGTTTATAACGTCAAACCTTAAAAGGAGGCTTAAGGTCTTGTGTAGAAAATATCTTGTTTTTCTAAACGTCTTTATGAATTCTATGTAACAAGTTTAGATTCATATCATACTTATATAACGTGATTGTTTTTTGATTTTGTATTTTCAGTTTAAATTATTAGCTCAGATATGTTGGAACAACATTCTTTGTGAAAACTTATAAAAGTCGAAAAGAACATAATATCTGTCAAATGTCTGTCAGTTTTAGTAAATTTAATGTGTTCTTTGAGATTATTATTGTCAATTAAGTAAGTCCTTTTAGAAGGCTTTCACGAATGGTTAGCCAAGGTGAGAGCCAAACCTTAACTACGCTGAAAAGAAAAAACCTCCGATTTCTCGAAGGTTTAGAATGTGTAGTGTAGCGACTCTGTTGCTCCCCCTCAAGGACTCGAACCTTGGACCCTCTGATTAACAGTCAGATGCTCTAACCAACTGAGCTAAGGAGGAATTTGTTTTAAATCGAGGGCAAATATAAATTATATTTCATTGTGTTCAAATTAATTAAAAAGAAATTAATTAAAAAGCCATTTATAAAGATCATTCCCATTTGCAAAAAGTACTAGTGCCATTAACAACATGAAGCCAGTTATCTGAGCATATTCCATAAACTTATCATTTGGCTTTCGCCCTGAAACAACTTCATAAAGTAAAAACATTACATGCCCTCCGTCTAAAGCTGGTATTGGTAGAACATTCATAAATGCTAAAATTATAGAAAGTAAAGCTGTAGTTTCCCAAAATCTTTGCCAGTCCCAACTTGCAGGGAAAATACTTCCGATTGCCCCAAATCCACCAAGCTGCGATGCTCCTTTTTTAGTAAACACATATTTAAATTGACCTACATAATCTTTTAAAGTCCAATATGCTTTATCATATCCTCTTGAAATACTTTCTAAAAAAGTGAAATTTAGTTTTGTAGTTGAAATTTTTGGAGTTAAAACAGTTACGCCGATTGTGTTATTCTCACTTAACTTTACTGTTTTATTTAAAAAATAGCCATCTCTATCAATTTCTAAATTTATTTCACTAAAATTATTTTCCTCTATTATTTTTTTAAAGTCTTGCCACTTAACTATCTCTTCACCATTAACTGAAATAATTTTATCATTTAAACTTAAATCTGCTTGTTTAGCTGGTGAGTCGGGTTCTATAGAACCAATAACAGCGGGGAGAAGTAAGGTAAAAGGAGTCATTACTCCGCTATTCATCATTTGAGTTCCTATACTATCAGGAATTGCTAAATTTTCATAAGCTCCATTTTTATGCTGAACTTTAACATCAGAAACATTTCTTAAAAATAAATACTTCCCAATTTCATTTATATCTTCTAAAGGTTCTCCGTCAATTTCTAAAATTTTGTCACCATCCTTAAATCCGTAAGGTTTCATAATTTCATTAACCTCATATCCACCGGGAAGATCTTCATTTGTAAGAATTTCTTTTCCCCAAACAAAAGCAATCATCATATATATAGCGAAGCCTAAAATAATATTCACTGTAACTCCACCTAACATTATAATTAGTCTTTGCCAAGCTGGTTTTGATCTAAATTCCCAAGGCTCTGGATCTTTTTTTAGATGCTCTGTATCCATACTTTCATCAATCATACCGGCAATCTTAACATAGCCTCCTAGAGGAAGAACTCCAATACCCCATTCAGTTTCTCCAATTTTTTTCTTAAATAATGCAAACGGCCAATCAAAAAATAAGTAGAACTTTTCGATTTTTGTTTTAAATAGTTTAGCAGGTATAAAATGTCCTAATTCGTGAAGAACAACAAGAATAGCAAGACTTAAAATCAATTGAAATGCTTTTATTAAAAAAATACTCATATATAAATTATTGGGAGTTCAAAAATACGTTTTTTATGTTACTAAAAAAGTTTATTAATCTATCTTATAAAATGGATTAAAACGATTTCCAGCCTTGAGAAGTAATTGGAACTTTATCCTCAGATTTAGTTACTAAATTAATTCCTTTTTCAGAATCAACTACATAACCAATCACAGTTAAATCGTTACTTTCTTTAATCTTATCATAATCTTTTTGATTTACTGTAAATAAAAGTTCGTAATCTTCTCCTCCACTTAATGCAATTGTAGTGGAGTGTAACTTGAATTCTTCACATGCTGATTTCATTTCCTCACTAAGGGGTATTTTGTCTTCATATACATCGCAACCCACCTTTGATTGCTTACATATATGTAATAATTCTGAAGATAGACCATCACTTATGTCAATCATTGAAGTTGGTGTAATCTTTTTATCAGCAAAAAAATCTATAACATCTTTTCTAGCTTCTGGCTTTAACTGTCTTTTAAGCAGGTACGTATAATCCGACAAATCTGGTTGATTTTGTGGATTTACTTTAAACACCTCATTTTCTCTTTCTAAAACCTGTAAACCCATGTAGGCACTTCCTAAATCACCCGAAACTACAATTAAATCATTTGTTTGAGCTCCGCTTCTTTTAACTATATCCACAGGCTTAGATTCTCCAATAGCTGTAATACTAATAATTAGTCCCTTGGTTGAAGTTGTTGTATCTCCTCCAACTAAATCAATTTTATAAGTTTTACATGCAGCTCTAATTCCTAGATAAAGTTCTTCTAAAGATTCTAGATTAAATCTATTAGAAACTGCTATACTCACTGTAATTTGAGTACAAATTCCATTCATTGAATAAATATCTGAAAGATTAGAAACTACGGCTTTATAGCCTAAATGTTTTAAAGGCATGTAAGCCAAGTTAAAATGAACCCCCTCAACCATCATGTCTGTGGAAATTAATGCCTGCTTGTTTTTAAAGTCAACAACGGCTGCATCATCACCAATCCCAAGCACAGTTGATTTGTTAGAGTTCACAAAACCTGTGGTGATTTGATCAATTACTCCGAATTCTCCTAAATCTGCTAATTTTGTTGGAGTTTTTATTTCGTTATTTTTTTTCAATTTATTTTTTTTGTCAAATATAAATTAAATGGCATAATTATTGAATATATATAAGAAGGGATTAATAAAAAAAACTTAGTGTAATAAAATCTCAAAGAGTTATATTTGCAAAATATATAGATTTAAGTAAAATGATTAAAGTTTCAGGACAGGCAAAATCAGAAGTAACTAAGCTAATGGAAGCTGATGGCTTCAGTGTGTCTGATGACTATGTTAGAGTGGGTGTTAAAAGCGGAGGATGTTCGGGACTGTCGTATGATTTAAATTTTGATAACTCAATTAATGCAGATGATAAAGTTTACGAAGACAATGGAATTAAAATCATTGTTGATAATAAAAGTTTTTTATACTTAATCGGTACTACTCTAGAGTTTTCTGGAGGCTTAAATGGTAAAGGATTTGTATTTAACAATCCCAACGCTAATAGAACTTGTGGCTGTGGAGAAAGTTTTTCACTATAAAAAAATAAAATGGCATATACAGAAGAGGACTTAAAAAAAGAGTTGGAAACCAAAGAATATGAATACGGATTTGTAACCGATATTGAGTCTGACACATTTCCTATTGGCCTAAACGAAAAAATTGTTCAAGCAATTTCTAAAAGAAAAGAAGAGCCTAAGTGGATGACTGATTGGCGCTTAAAAGCTTTTAAAGCTTGGCAAGAAATGGAAGAGCCGGAATGGGCAAATGTTAAATATTCTAAACCAGATTTTCAAAAAATATCATATTACTCTGCTCCTAAAGGAAAAGACAAATACGATAGTTTAGATGAAGTTGATCCAGAACTACTTAAAACATTTGAAAAGCTTGGAATTTCAATAAATGAGCAAAAAAAATTAACAGGTGTGGCGGTTGATATTGTTGTTGACTCTGTTTCAGTAGCAACTACTTTTAAGGATACGCTTTCTAAAAAAGGAATTATTTTTTGTTCTATTTCAGAAGCAATAAAGAATCATCCTGAACTTGTCAAAAAATACATTGGAAGTGTAATCCCTCAAAAAGATAACTTTTATGCAGCTTTAAATTCTGCTGTATTTTCTGACGGATCATTTTGTTATATCCCCAAGGGGGTAAGATGCCCTATGGAGCTTTCGACTTATTTCAGAATCAATCAAGCTGGAACTGGGCAATTTGAGAGAACTTTAGTAATTGCAGATAAAGATAGTTATGTAAGTTATTTAGAAGGGTGTACCGCTCCTTCAAGAGATGAAAATCAATTGCATGCTGCTGTAGTAGAGCTTGTAGCTTTAGACGGAGCTGAAATCAAATACTCTACAGTTCAAAACTGGTATCCTGGAAATAAAAATGGAAAAGGCGGTGTATTTAACTTTGTTACCAAAAGAGGAATTTGTCACACTAATTCTAAAATATCCTGGACACAAGTTGAGACTGGTTCAGCAGTAACATGGAAATATCCATCATGTATCTTAAAAGGAGATAATAGTATTGGAGAATTTTATTCTATAGCTGTAACTAATAACTATCAGCAAGCAGATACTGGTACCAAAATGATTCATATTGGTAAAAACACTAAAAGCACAATTATATCCAAAGGGATTTCAGCAGGGAAATCTCAAAACAGCTATAGAGGACTTGTTCAAATAAATTCTAGAGCTGAAAATGCTAGAAATTTTTCACAATGTGACTCTCTGCTTATGGGTAATAAATGTGGAGCTCATACCTTCCCATATATTGAAGTAAAAAACAAAACAGCTATTGTAGAGCACGAAGCTTCGACTAGTAAAATAGGGGAGGATCAAATATTTTATTGTAACCAAAGAGGTATAGACACTGAAAAAGCTATTGCGTTAATCGTTAATGGGTTTAGTAAAGAGGTGTTAAATAAACTTCCGATGGAATTTGCAGTAGAAGCTCAAAAATTATTAGAAATATCCCTTGAGGGATCAGTCGGTTAAATAAAAAATTAATTAAAACTATATGTTAACAATAGATAATTTACATGTAAGCGTTGAGGGTAAGCCCATTTTAAATGGCATAAACTTAGACGTTAGGGCTGGTGAGGTACACGCAATCATGGGACCAAATGGTTCGGGAAAAAGCACACTTTCATCTGTAATTGCCGGTAATGAAGCTTACGAGGTGACAAAAGGAGACATTATATACCAAAATGAAAATATAATTGAACTAGCTCCTGAAGAAAGAGCAAATAAAGGGATTTTCTTATCCTTTCAATATCCAGTTGAAATCCCAGGAATTACAGTCACTAACTTTATTAAAACAGCTATTAATTCCAATTTAAGGGCAAGAAATGAAGATGAAATGCCAGCTAACAAAATGCTTAAAAAAATTAGAGAAATAGCACAGCTTTTAGAAATAGACTCTAAATTTCTTTCAAGATCTTTGAACGAAGGGTTTTCAGGTGGAGAGAAGAAAAGAAATGAAATTTTTCAAATGGCAATGCTTGAGCCTAGCTTGTCTATTTTAGATGAAACTGATTCTGGTTTGGATATAGATGCTTTAAAGGTTGTCGCAAGTGGTGTAAACAAATTAAAAAATAAAGATAATGCTGTAATTCTAATTACACATTATCAAAGACTATTAGACTATATAGTTCCAGACTATGTTCACGTTCTTCATGAAGGAAAAATTGTTAAGTCTGGTGGGAAAGAACTTGCTCATGAACTAGAAGAAAAAGGATACGATTGGATCAAATAAAAAATAATTACAATGCCATTAGCAGATAAATTAGTTTCATCATTTTTAGCCTTTGAATTAGATATAGACATACAGTCTCCTGTACACAATATTAGAACTGATGCTATTAAGAGTTTTGAAAAATTAGGATTTCCTAATAAAAAACTAGAAGCTTGGAAGTACACTTCACTAAACAAAGTACTTAAGGAAGATTATACTCTTTTTTCTAAAAAAAAGAATGTACTAGATTTTAATAAAGTAAAAGACTTTTTTTTAGACAATACTGAAAGCTATAAACTTGTATTTGTTGATGGATTTTTTGATTCATTCCTGTCTCAAACAAGTCATGACAAAGCAGATGTTTGTATAATGTCAGCAGCCTTATCAAAAAATAAATACGCTTCAGTTATTAAAAAACATTTTAATAAATCAATTGAAAAAAGCGATTCTTTATCTCAGTTAAATACAGCTTTTTCAAAAGAAGGTGCCTATGTTCATATTCCTAAAAATATTGTATTAGAAAAGCCTATTGAAATAATTCATTTCGCTACAGGTAATGAATCTGCATTAATGCTTCAGCCAAGAAATTTAATTGTTATTGATGAAGGTGCTCAAGTCGAAATAATAGAAAGTCATCAAAGTTTGACTGATAATCCTATTTTTACAAATTCAGTTACTGAAATTTTTGTTGCAAAGAATGCTCATTTAGATTATTATAAAATTCAAAATGACCGTCTTACCTCAACTTTAATTGACAACACATATATTTCTCAACAAAGAGATAGCAACGCTAAAATTCATACATTTTCTTTTGGAGGAAAACTCACAAGAAACAACCTTAACTACTACCAAAAAGGATCCTATATAAATTCAACAATGAAAGGGATTACAATAATAGATGATAAGCAACTAGTTGATCATCACACATTGGTTGATCATGCTAATCCAAATTGCGAAAGTCATCAAGATTATAAAGGGATTTACTCAGGCAGTTCAACAGGTGTTTTTAATGGCAAAATTGTTGTAAATAAAATAGCCCAAAAAACAAATGCCTTTCAAAAAAATAATAACATATTATTAAACGATAAATCTACTATAAACTCAAAGCCACAATTAGAGATTTTTGCAGATGACGTGAAGTGTTCTCATGGCTGTACAATCGGACAATTGGATCAAGATGCTATGTTCTACTTAAGAGCTAGAGGAATTCCTAAAAAAGAAGCAGAAGCATTACTAACATACGCCTTTGCTAATAACGTTTTGGAAAGTGTTAATATTCCTTCTTTGAAATCAAAAATTAAAAAAATCATTGCTAATAAATTAGGAGTAAAATTAGGGTTTGATCTATAATTATGGGATTTGATATAAACAAAATTAGAGAGGACTTTCCAATACTAAGCAGAAAAGTAAATGGATATCCTTTTGTTTATTTAGATAATGCTGCAACAAGTCAAAAACCGAAAATTGTTATTGATTCTATTGTTGACTATTACAGCAATTACAATTCTAATATTCACAGAGGAGTTCACAGTGTAAGTCAAGAGGCGACCGATGGATATGAAAGCGCTAGGCAAACTATTCAAACACACTTCAACGCTAAGTATTCTCATGAAATTATTTTTACATCTGGCACAACACATTCAATTAATCTAGTAGCAAACGGATTTGAAAGTCTCTTAAACAGCGGGGACGAAATTATTATTTCGGGACTAGAACATCATTCAAATATTGTTCCCTGGCAAATGATGTGTGAGAAAAATGGCGCAATAATCAAGGTCATTCCTATGAACGAAAATGGAGAATTAAATCTTTCCGTTTTTGAAAAGTTATTATGTGAAAAAACAAAACTTGTATTTGTAAACCATATTTCTAATGCATTAGGTATAATAAATCCTGTAAAAAAAATAATTAAAAAAGCTCATGAGTTCGGAGCTGTAGTTTTGATAGATGGTGCTCAAGCTAGCTCACATTTTAAGACAGACCTTCAAGATTTAGATGCTGATTTTTACACCACATCCGCTCATAAATTATGTGGTCCAACAGGAGTTGGAATGCTATATGGAAAAGAAAAATGGTTAAAAAAAATGCCTCCCTACCAAGGTGGTGGAGAAATGATTTCTACTGTAACTTTTGAAAAAACGACTTATGCCGATCTTCCTCATAAATTTGAAGCTGGCACACCCAACATAGCTGGCGTTATAGGTTTTGGAGAAGCAGTTAATTATTTAAACAAAATTGGATTTGATGATATTGAAAACCACGAATCATCACTTTTAGATTATGCTACAAAGAAACTTAAGACCATACCTAATATTAAAATATATGGTGATTCATTAAATAAAACATCTGTAATCTCATTCAATATTGGAGAAATTCATGCTTATGATATTGGCTCTATTTTGGATAAATTTGGTATAGCAGTAAGAACTGGTCAACATTGTGCTCAGCCCATTATGGATTACTACAACATATCAGGTACTGTAAGAGTCTCTTTTTCTTTCTACAATACAATTGAAGAGATAGACCACCTATATAAATCTTTATTGCAAGCCATCTCCATGTTAAGCTAATTTGTATCTTTGATTTACAAGTTTAACTTATGACAATAAAAGAAATTCAAGATGAAATAGTTGAAGAATTTTCGCTTTTTGAAAATTGGATGGAACGATATGAGTATATGATTGAACTTGGAAAGTCAATTGAATTAATTAGTCCTATTAATAAAACTGATTCTAATTTAATCAAAGGCTGCCAAAGCAAATTATGGCTTCATGCAGAAATTCTAGAAGGCAAAATACTCTATACAACAGACAGCGAAGCTATTATAACAAAAGGAATAGCTGCCATATTACTTAGAGCTTTTTCAAATCAAACTCCTTTAGATATTATAAATTCTGATGTTAAGTATATTGATGAAATAGGACTTAAAGAACACTTATCCCCTACAAGAGCCAACGGATTAGTTTCAATGATTAGGCAAGTAAAATATTACGCGTTAGCATTTAGCAAACAAGAATAAAACAAAATAAAAATGGATCCAAACGAATTAGGTGAAAAAATAGTTAGAGTTTTAAAGACAGTATATGATCCTGAAATTCCAGTGGATATATATGAACTGGGGTTAATATATGATGTTTTTGTTAACGAAGACAATCATGTTAAGGTGATTATGACTTTAACAACTCCTAACTGTCCAGTTGCTGAAACTCTTCCATTAGAAGTTGAAGACAAAGTGAGATCTGTAGAAGAGGTGGTAGAAGCTAAAGTTGAACTAACTTTTGAGCCCCCATGGACTAGAGAATTGATGAGTGAAGAAGCAAAATTAGAATTAGGATTTTTGTGATGAGCAAAGAAATAATTAATAGAGTCGCTAACAGTAAGCTAGAAACAATAGATCTTGAATCTTTTATTTCTAACAATGAAAGAGAAACTTTTGATTTAAAAAAATGGCTTAAAAATGATTTAGTATTAATTGAAAAAGATTTTAGAGAAAATGCCAAAAATCATAATTGGAAACAGTACAATAATAAATTCATTTCAATAGTATGCTCAAATGACGCTATAATTCCAGATTGGGCTTTTTTATTAATAAGTTCATTTTTTAAAAAAGAGGAAATAAAACATGTTATTGGCTCTTTAGAATTACTAGAAAATATTTTAATTAATGAAGCTATTAATGATTATGATTTTTCTAAATATCAAAATAAGGCTGTCATAATTAAAGGGTGTTCAGGTAAATTCGTGCCAAAATCTTCTTATTCAGCTCTTATTGATAAATTACAGCCAACTGCTAAAAGCATCTTGTTTGGTGAGGCCTGTTCTTCTGTTCCTATTTACAAACATTCAAAAAAATAATATTGAATTCTAAGGTTTTACATATCATATCATTTCTATTTTTAAGTACTTTTTTGTTTTCTCAAGCTGAAATAGACAGTACTCAAACTTCAATGAAATGGAAAAGATCAGGAAATGCTATTTTTTTAGTAAATCAGTCTAGCTTTAGTAATTGGACATCTGGTGGACAAAGTAGTATTTCAGGAACACTTAAGATTAATTATAATTTCAATTATTATGACAACGGATGGGCTTGGGATACAAAAGCAATAAGCACTTTTGGGTTGAATAAAATTAGCGGTAGTGAATTTCTAAAAAAAACAGATGATAGATTAGAAATCAATTCAGTCCTTGGAAAAAAATTCAGTAATGATGTAATTGGCAAATGGAGTTATTCTAGTTTTTTTAATTTCCAAACTCAATATGCTAAAGGGTATCGTTTTGGAAAAGATTCTAATGGCAATGCTAATCGTGTGGAAAAATCAAGATTTTTTTCTCCTGCTACAGCGCAGTTAGGCGTTGGTTTATATTGGAAAAAGAGTAAAGATTTTTGGGTTAATACAGCTCCAATAACTGGTAAATTAATATTAGTTAATCGAATTTTTACAGAAGATTTAACTGATACTCAAACATATTTTGGAGTAACAAAGGGAGCTAACAGCAGGTTCGAACTAGGCGCTTCGATTAGATCTTTTTACAAAGCAGAAGTATATGAAAATATTACATTAGAAAACAGGCTTAGTTTGTATTCAGATTACCTAGATAGTCCTAAGAATATTGATATAGATTGTACTTTTAACATAGTTATGAAAGTAAACAAAGCTGTATCTACTAATCTTATTTTTCAATTTGTTTATGATGACAATGAAATTAAAAGAGTTCAAATAAGAGAAGTACTTGGAGTTGGACTAAATATTGACTTAAGTAATATCGGGATATAAAAAAGCATTATAAGGAAACCTGGTTACGTGTATTTCTCTAACTTCTTTATAAAAATTCGTTTTCAAGTCTCTCACATCTTTTTTATTCAAAGCAGAAATGAAATATGCTTTTTGATTATATTTCTTAGATAAACTAGATTTAAGAGTGTTTAAACTATTGTCTTGATAATCGAGATCGTTTATGTCTTTAATATCTTCTTTGTCATTTACATACTTATCTGTCTTATTAAACACCATAATCATGGGCTTTTCTCCTGACCCTATTTCATTAAGAATTGTATCTACTGAATCAATGTGATCCTCGTAATTTGGATGTGAAATATCAATAACATGAATTAACAAATCAGCTTCAGTAATTTCTGTCAAAGTACTTTTAAAAGAATCTATTAATTGTGTTGGTAATTTTCTAATAAACCCTACGGTATCTGTCAATAAAAAAGGCATGTTTT
>CAJWFY010000043.1 GCA_913031655.1 uncultured Flavobacteriaceae bacterium | reverse complement strand
CTATTACATGGTTTTTAGAACTTTCTAAAATTTTATCAACTAGTAAAAAAGGAGGGCGATGTGGAAGAGTTTTCATTATCTGATTAACATCCATAACTGGAGGCTTAGACAAGTCAACTTGAGGAGCTATATTTCTTTTTTCATTTTTAATAATATTTGCTAAATGTTTTGCAAACATTGTATTTACATAATGACCAGGTTTATTAGCTATAACTTTTCCTTTTATTCTTGTTCCTATTAAGGCTAAATCTCCAATTACATCTAAAAGTTTATGCCTTGCTGCTTCATTAGGATAATGAAGTGTAAGATTGTCTAATATACCATTTGGTTGAACTGAAATTTCTTTTTTATTGAAGGCTTTCTTCAATTTATTCATTGTTTTATTTGAAAGCTCTTTGTCAACATAAACAATTGCATTATTTAAATCTCCACCTTTAATTAATCCATTCTCTAAAAGCATTTCTATTTCATGTAAAAAACTAAAAGTTCTAGCATCAGCAAAGTCAGTTTTAAAATCCTTTAAACTTTTCATGGTGGCATTTTGAGTGCCTAAAATTTTAGTCTCAAAATCTACCATCGCTGTAACCTCGTAAGATTTAGAAGGAATTACAGTAATGTCACTTCCTGATTTTTCATCATAATAAGAAATAACATCTTTAACTATATATTCTTTTCTATCATCCTTTTGTTCTGCAATTCCTGCTTTAATTAAGGCTTCTACAAAAAACTTTGATGAACCATCTAAAATCGGAGGCTCTGAAGCATCAATTTCTATTAATACATTATCAATTTCAAGACCAACTAAGGCAGCTAAAACATGTTCTGAAGTTTGAATAGTAACTCCCTCTTTTTCTAAAGTAGTTCCTCTGTCTGTACTAACAACATAACTTATATCAGCTTCAATAATGGGTTTATTAGATAAATCTGTTCTACAAAATGCATAACCAAAATTTTCTTTGGCAGGTTTAAAAGTTAATATCACTTCGTTACCAGAATGAATACCAACACCTTTTAAAGAAACCGGTTTAAGAATAGTTTGTTGTTTAGACATTTTTTTCGGATTTAAATATTTTATCTAAAGATTTAATAACTGATGGAAGGTTCTTGAAATGAACATATGATTTACTGTAATCTCTATAGTTTATAGCAGGATATCCCATAACAGAAGAATCCGACTTAATGTTTTTAAAGACAGCTGAAGCAGCTTGAATCATCACTCTATCTCCTATTTTTAAATGGCCCGAGATTCCAGCCTGACCACCAATCATACAATTTTTACCAATGATCGAAGATCCTGCAATACCAACTAGTCCTGCAATTACTGTATTATCTCCAATTTCTACATTATGAGCAACTTGGACAAGGTTGTCAATTTTAACACCTTTTTTTATAATTGTCGAACCAAGTGTAGCTCTATCAATTGTACAACTAGCGCCTAACTCCACGTTATCTTCTAAAATAACATTACCATTGTGAATAACCTTTATTTGATTACCATTTTTATCTAAATTAAATCCAAACCCATCAGAACCAATAACAGTATTAGCATGAACTATACAGTCATTGCCTATAATGCTATTATCATATATTTTTACACCTGAAAATATTATTGTGTTATTGCCAATAGAGACATTTTCACCAATAAAAACTTGTGAGTGTATTTTAACGTTTTTACCTAAAACAGAATTTTCTTTACACACAGAATAAGCACCCATATAAAGGTCTTCTTCGTATTTAACGGTATCTGAAATAGAAGAATTTTTATCGATACCAGACAGAATTCTTTTATTACTGTTAAAGTATTTTAGTAATAGTGCAAAAGCTTCATTTGGATCTTCAACTCTAATTAAAGTATTTGTAATAGATTGGTCTAAAACTAAAGCTTTACTTACTATAATAATAGAAGATTCAGATGTGTATAAAAAATTATTGTATTTAGAGTTACCCAAAAAAGTTATAGAACCCTTCTCTCCACTTTCTATTTTAGAAAGTTTATGAATTGAAATTTGATCATTCCCCTCTACTTCACCATTAACAATTTCAGCTATCTGATATGCTTTTAACTTCATCGTCGCAAAAGTATGAAAAATCAATTAATTCATTTACAATACTTAAACTATATTAATATGTGTTTCAAAATATGTTTAAATTTGAAGTAATTTAATTATTTATGATAAAACTATTATGGGTAGATGATGAAATTGATCATTTTAAATCACATATTCTTTTTTTAAAAAATAAAGGCTACGAAACAGAATCATGTTTGAGTGGCCAGGAAGCTATTAATTTAATCAATTCAAATTCTTATGATGCAATTCTAATTGATCAAAACATGCCTGGTCTTTCTGGGATTGAAACATTAGATATAATTAAAAAAGAACAAGCATTGACGCCTGTAATTATGATCACTCAAAACTCTGATGAGTTTACTGTAGATGAGGCTTTGGGCTTGAAAGTAAATGACTATCTAATCAAACCTTTAAATCCTAATCAAGTACTGCTGTCTCTAATTAAAATTTTTAAAAATACTGAGTTAGTTAACAATAAAACCTCTTCAAACTATCAAAAAAACTATCAAAAAATAAATCATGATATTAATTATTGTAGTTCAATAAAACAGTGGGCAGAGATCTACAAAACTCTTACTTATTGGGAAATTGAAATCAGTCAAATTGATAATGATGATGTTTATGAAATTTTACAATCTCAAAAAAAAGAAGCAAACAAAGAGTTTGGAAAATTTATTGATCAAGAATATGAAAATATTTTATCAGATAATCAAATTGAGTTGTCACACACCTTATTTAAAAATAAAATTTATCCAGAATTAAATTCGCAAACACCCACGTTAATGGTATTAATTGATAATTTTAGA
This sequence comes from uncultured Flavobacteriaceae bacterium, assembly GCA_913031655.1. Classification (GTDB taxonomy): domain Bacteria; phylum Bacteroidota; class Bacteroidia; order Flavobacteriales; family Flavobacteriaceae; genus MAG-121220-bin8. Next base: position 8,318 of record CAJWFY010000043.1, on the reverse strand, counting down.
TATGATCAATGGAAATCTTTAGAACCATATATCTCAAAAGGTTGTGAAATTTCTTCTAATGAAATATACTCTTCCATAATACCAACTACTACACAGTACTCGAGAAATTCTATTTTCTCAGGACTTTCGCCACTTGAAATTAACAAGGAATATCCTAAGTTGTGGAAAACTGAAAATCAAGATGGAGGAAAAAATTTATTTGAATCTCAACTAATAAAAGATCAACTAAAACGATTAAATAAAGAAATCTCTTATAGTTATGATAAAGTGACTAACTCTAATGAAGGAACGAAGTTTTATGAAAAATTAAACAATAAAAGACAAAATAACTTAAGTGTCCTGGTATATAATTTTGTTGATATGATTTCTCATGCAAAAAAAGATGTAAGTTTTATAAAAGAGTTAGCTAAAAATGACAAAGCTTACAGGAGTTTAACTTTAAGCTGGTATAACAACTCTAATCTTAAGAAAATAATTGAACGAGCTAAAGAAATAGGCTTTAAAATAATTATTACAACTGACCATGGTACTATTAACGTAAGTACTCCTTGTTTAGTTTCAGGTGACAAAGAGATATCTAATAATTTACGTTACAAAACCTCTAAAAGAATAAATTCTGAATCTAAAGATGTTATAAGTTTAAGCGAGCCTTCAAAGTTCTTATTACCATCAAATCATCTAAGTAGTTGTTATATATTTGCTAAAGAAAATACATATTTTGTATACTCTAATAATTATAATAATTATGTCAAAATGTTTAAAAATACCTATCAACATGGCGGAGTTTCTTTAGAAGAAATGTTAGTGCCATTTGTAATAATTAATCCCAAGTAGAAAGTGGAGTTTGAATATAATTTAGACAATCTAAAAAAGGCAAGTCAATTTATTTTGAATAATTCGAAAAGTAATATATTACTTTTTAGTGGAGTTGTCGGCGCAGGTAAAACTACCCTTATAAAACAATTATGTAAAGACTTAGGAGTTTTAGATGTTGTAAACAGTCCGTCATATAGTATAATAAATGAATACAAAACTGAAGAAAAACCAGTTTTTCACATGGACCTATTTAGACTTAAAAAAGAAGAATTAAATAATTTAGGACTAATTGACTATTTAACAGGTGAAAACAAAACAATAATTGAATGGCCTGAAATAATAATAAATGAATTAGATGAAAGTTATTGTTATATTAAAATAGACTACAATAAAGATAATATGAGGAAATTGAAATTAATTAATACAATATGAGTTTTTTAAAACGATTATATTATTTTCTATTTGGAACAACAATAGGGGTAATTATTTTAATGTTCGTTCTAGATAAAAAGGAAAGCACTTTCAATTACGGACTAGACAAAAGAGTACTCAACGACATATATAAAAAGGAATGGGTTTTTTTATCAAAAAATGACAGTATAATACAAGACAAAAAAATGTTTTTTAAGACATTTGATGTTAATTTCTCTCAAAGCAATGTAGAATTAGATTCTTGTAAAATTTATATAATAGAAAAAGAGTTAAATTATAAAAAAGTTACTTTTCAAGTTGAAAATTGTAAAAAAACTGCAAGTTTTAAAAGAATAAGATAATTAGAATCACTCACTAGCTCTTCTCTTTTTTTCATTGATTATAAGCTGTAATTCTCTTCCTGTTTGACCTTTAACAGATGTGTTCTCTTCTGCTCTTCTTATTAAGTACGGCATAAGGTTTCTCACTGGTCCAAAAGGTAATATTTTAAAACAATTATAACCCATACTAGCTAAGTTAAAAGTTATATTATCACTCATTCCGTATAATTGACCAAACCAAATTCTATTATCATTAAATTTTATTTTTCTTTTTTTCATAAAATCCATAACCTTAATGACAGAGTCCTCATTATGAGATCCACAAACTAAACTTATTCTTTCTAAGTTATTAAACACAAAATCTAATCCAGAATTGAAATTAATATCTGTATCCTTTTTAGTTATACAGATCGGAGATTTAATATTTAATGTTTTCGCTATTAACCTTTCTTTCTCCATATAAGCTCCTCTTACTAACTTAAAACCGAAAACTATATCTTTATTTGATTTGTCTTTTAATAAGTTATTCAAATACTCTAACCTATCCAATCTATACATTTGAACAGTATTAAAAATTATCGGTTTTTCTCTATTAAACTTAAGCATCATCAATAAAGCTAAATCATCGATAGCCTTTTGAACGAAAACCTCTTCAGCATCAATTAAAATTTTAATATCATTATCATAAGCCTTTTGGCATACACCTTCAAATCTTTCTACAACTTTAATCCAAAGTAAATTTTCCTCAAAATTTAAATCTTCCCCTTTAGTTTTCTTTTTAAACAAGTCTAAACTGCCTAAACAAGTAGGCTTAAATACAGCAAAAGGAATCTCAGATCTGTACTTAATGAATTCAATAATTGAAATTTTTTTATCATAACAATTGTCAAATTCAATTTCTGAATTAAATGCTTCTGTTGAAAAATCAAGTACCGAACTTACCTTTTTGTCATACATTTTCTTAATAACTGGATTGCAATCCAGTTCAGAAACACCACCACAAAAATGATTGAATACAGTCATTTTAATAATTGGAGTAACTGGCAAATAAAACTTTAATGCAAAGTTTGTCAAAAAAGTAGAGACTTTAACAAGAGTCTTGTTTTCAATTATTTTAAAAAGAAATTGAGCTCTTAATAATTCAAAATCAGATTTCAAAGAAAATGCTTCTTTTGTATTTGAAAAAATATTATTCAATAGATAAAAATTTATTCTACTAAAATACATAGTTTTTTAAATAAAAAAGATGTTATTTTTGTTATATATTTTATAATAATGAAAGAAATTATAGCTAAAAATTATTCTATTTTTTTTAATAATGATGGATACGACTCACTCTCTGGTTATCTAAAAACCTGTAACTATTCTAAAATATTTATTCACCTTGACACTAATACAAATAAAAAATGTTTAAGTGTTCTATTAAATAAAATTAAAATAAGTCATTTTGAAACGATCATATCAAGAGATGGAGAAAATAATAAAAACATTGAATCTTGTATTAATTTATGGGAAAAACTATCAGTTCTAGGAGCTGACAGAAAAAGCCTAATCATTAATTTAGGAGGTGGTGTGGTAGGAGATATAGGTGGTTTTATTGCAAGTACATTTAAAAGAGGAATAGATTACATAAACATTCCCACAACTTTGTTATCTATGGTTGACGCATCAATTGGTGGAAAAACCGGAATAGATTTAGGAGTTTTAAAAAATCAAATTGGATCTTTTTATGACCCTAAGATGGTGATTATTGATTCTATTTATTTAAAAACGCTTCATAAATCAGAGATTTATAGTGGATATGCTGAAATATTTAAACACTCTTTAATTTCTGGTCAGCAATTATTTAACAATCTATGTTCTGAACTAAATAGTAATATAATTTATAATGATCAGGTTATTAAACAGTCTATAGAAATTAAAAATAATATAGTTTTAATAGATCAAAAAGAAAACAAGGAAAGAAAAGCTTTGAATTTTGGACATACACTTGGACACGCAATAGAATCTTTTCTTTTAAAATCGGAAAAAAGGCTCTTACATGGAGAAGCTATTGGAATAGGTATAGTTTTAGCTTCATATATTTCTCATAAATTATTTGATTTTCCATTAACTAGTTTGAATTTAATAAAAGATCACATTCATAGTAAATACAAAAAGGTAAATTTTTCTATAACAGAAATAACAGAAATAATTGGTTTACTAAAGCATGATAAAAAAAACAATCATGGAAAAATAAACTTTATTCTATTGAAAAAAATTGGAGTTCCTGTTTATGACGTTCAGGTTGAAAACAAGATAATTATTGATTCGTTTGACTATTACAATAAATAATTTTTATGCAGAATTTCTACTAGCATTAATGTTTCCAAATAAAGATCTGGTAACCATTTTTTCATAAACATCTAAATCTTTTTTATCAACTTCTCCCCTTTCAATATCTTTAATTTTTCTAAGAGCATATTGCTGGATAGTAATTAAAGGGAGAACTATCTTTTCTCTGATTTGAATTGAAGCTTTATTTGCAGGTTCGTTTTCCATGAGCTCTTTGAAACCTGAAAGCCTTAATATCAATTTTTTTGACAACTTATATTCTTCATAAATTATGGTCCAAAACTCTCCAAACTCAGGATCATCCTTCATGTAAGAAGTTAATTTAAAAAAAGATTTTGTTAAACTCATCATACTATTAGAAATTAGAGTTCTAAAAAACGGGGATCTGTTATAGAGATCTTTAAGCTCATCAAACTTTTTCTGATCACTATAAAACTTTAAAGCAGTACCTACTCCAAAGAAACCTGGCACATTTTGTTTAAGCTGACTCCAGCTCCCAACAAAAGGGATTGCCCTTAATGCGGAGAAGTCGAATTCTGCATTAGCTTTTCCTCTTTTTGACGGTCTACTTCCTATGTTAGTTTTAGCATAATATTTAATAGTACTCATATGCTCTAAATATGGAATAAATTTAGGATGATTTTTAAATTCTTTGTATGCTTTATAACTAATTAGCGCTAAATTTTCTAAAATTGATTTATCCTCTTTATTAGAAACCTCATTACTCTCGCTTAGTATTCTGTTTTGAATTCCAGAACTCAATAATTGTTCTAGATTATATTGACAAGATTGAACGGTTCCAAAGTTTGAACTAATTGTTTGGCCTTGAACTGTTATCTGAATTTCATCAGACTCAACAAAACTTCCAAGGGAAGCGTAAAATTGATGAGTGTTTCCGCCTCCTCTTGCTGGTGGGCCACCTCTTCCATCAAAAAATAATACTTTAATTCCAAACTTTCTAGATATGCTAGTTAAAGCCTCTTTAGCTTTCAAAATACTCCAATTAGCCATTAAATACCCACCATCTTTAGTGCCATCAGAAAAGCCCAACATAATAGTTTGTTTATCTCCTCTGTTGGACAAATGAGTTCGGTAAACTTTGTTATTATAAACTGATTCCATCACTTTTGCTGCAACTGTTAAATCAGAAACAGTTTCAAATAATGGGATAATATCTACAGATGGAAATTCCCAGTCACTTAATCTAAACATAGAAAAAACTTCAAATATGTTTAATGCATTTTGATTATTACTAATAATATACCTGTTTGCCCCTTTCTCTCCATTAATTTTTTGGATTGTTTTCATGGCCCTAATAGAACCTAATGTAGAATTTGCTTGTTCATTTTTAAATAAGTCTAAAGGGACATCACCTTTAAGATTTGAAAGAATATTTATCTTTTTAGTTTGAGAAAGGTCCAAATAATTGTCAGGGAATAACTTTCCAAAATGTTTTTGAGAAATATTAAAAACATCTTCAAATACTTTGCTATGAATCCTTGAATCCTGCCTAATATCTAAACTTGCAAAATGATACCCAAAAATATTAACCTTATTGATTAAATCATCTAACTCATCAATAAATAAAGACTTATGCTCATTGATCAGTATTTCTCTTATTTGATGAAGTTTATTTTTCAAATCTTCTAAACTAATTTTAGGAGTTTTCTGGTCGTTAAAAATACTTTTGTAAAGTTTGTTTTCTATATCCACAACTATATTCTCAACATTCTTAAATGTTAATCTTCTTCTTAACTTTCTTATATCTCTATAGTAATTTTTAATAACATCACTTCTTAACTTATTAGCTGTGTTTAATGTGATTTCAGTTGTTACAAAAGGATTTCCATCTCTATCTCCACCTGGCCAAAAACCTAAATTAATTATATCATTATCAAAATCTTCTCCATCAAAAATATTTGACTTAATATATTTATAAATATTACTTATAGAATTATAAAAAACATTCTCTAAATACCATGTAAGACTAACAGCTTCGTCAAAAGGAGTTGGTTTTTTATTTTTAAAAAATGGTGTTTTACCTAACTGAGAAAGTAATATTTTGATTTGAGCTAAATCATTTTCTTTTACGGCTTGAGTAAGATCAGTTATAATACCAAGCACTGAACCTGGGTAAAACTGCGTGGGGTGAGCTGTTAAAACAGGCCTAACTTTAAAATTAGATAAATATTTTTTTAATTCTGGTTTCTTGTTCTTAGACTCTACCTCCTCTTTTAAGCTACGTAACGTTCCAATACCATCTAAATTATTAATTTGATCAAAAGAAGCATCTTCTACTGCATCAAAAAGAACAACCTGTCTTTCAATGTATTGAATAAACCTGAAAAGTAAAGTTATTTTTTCTTTTTCATCTGAATCTTTTAAATAAGATTCAAAAAAATTTTCTACAATTTCTGATGGATTATTGTTGTTATCATACCCTTCAATACAAATTTTTTCAAAAAGAGGAAGCATAACTCCAGTATTTGCTATGCTTTCGTAGGGAAGAGTAGAAAAAATACTATTATAAACTTGATATCTAGATAATACTTTATCATTAAATCTTTCTTTCTTGGTAAGTTTTCTCACAAAAATCTAGGGTTTATTATAATTCGTTAAAAATTCTATGCATCAACCTTTTCTTATCATTAATGCTTTCTTCTAAAGAAATCATTGTTTCAGTTCTTGAAACACCTTCAATATCGTCAATCATAAATATGATATCTTTTGCATGATCAGTACTTTTAGCACGAACTTTAACAAAAATATTGAACTTTCCAGTGGTAATGTGAGCTACAGTTACAAAAGGAATTTTTTCTAAGTGCTGTAGAACGAATTTTGTTTGATGAGTTTTTTCTAAAAAAATCCCAATGTAAGCTATAAAAGTATAACCAAGCTTTTTGTAGTCAAGAGTTAAAGACGAACCTTTAATAATACCCGCATCTTCCATCTTTTTAACTCTAACATGAACTGTTCCAGCGGATATAAGAAGTTTTTTTGCTATGTCAGTAAAAGCAGTTCGAGTATTATCAATTAATAAGTCTAATATTTGATGATCAACATCATCTAGCTTTAATTTAGCCATTTTTTTGTTTTTAAAATTGATGAAATGCGAATATATTGAATTATTTTTATACAATTCAATAAATCATTGAATTATTCGCAATTTATCAACATGACTCATTAACTCATTAATGATAAAATTATTAGATAAATCAAAACTCTGCTCAACTGTGATAAAGTCTAGAGTCAAATGACCTGTCATATCAGAAAAATGACCATACCTATCAATATAAGGCATGAATTTAATTTCTTTTTTTTCCTTATTCAAAACCTCTTTAAACATTATACTTACAGATACATTTAATTGTTTTTTTTCAGAAATTATATTTACATTTTTTAAAAAAATATCACATAGATGTTTTGTGTTTTCAGGGATTAAATAATAATCCTTGTAATTAATTTTAATAAAATCTTCATTTATAATTGATTTTATTGCGTGAATTAATGCATAACACATATACTCTCTAGTTTGTTCTCTTTCATAATCTTGACCAATGTGACCAGACTCAAAAAGAATAGTAGGTGTCTTAAGAGATTGAAATGTATCTCCAACGCAGTTTATATTAAAGTCATCATTATATCTAGAAATATTACCAGGTAAAATCACAGATAATTTTTTTTTAATAAGTGCGACAATTCTCATGCTATCCTTTCTAGATTTAGTTTCGGATTTTTCAATATCTGCAGAGGGTGATAAAAAAGATAAAACAGATGGTTTATCACCTTTAACAGAGTATATAGTTCTTTGATCATGAAGGTTGAAGCAGAAACTAGGATTAAACTGACTGTATAAATCTCTTAAAATATTACTTTCTATTTGAGATAAAGATTTAGCATCTCTATTTAAATCTATATTATTAATATTTTCTCTAGTATAATTTAAAGCTCCATCAGGATTTAATATAGGAATTATCATCAGAGTCACTTTAGAAAAAATATCACTATCATATTTATCAAAAAATGACAAACAATCAAACAAAGCCTTGGTAGAAGTAGATTCGTTTCCATGCATTTGAGACCATATTAATATTTTGATTGGTCCTTTTCCAAGTTTTAATGATAAAATCGGAAGATCATTAGAGCTTTTACCAATAATTGAAAAATTATATTTTTTTTTAAGTTTATAAATGGATTCGTTAGTAATATATCTTCCAGATAATATTTTCTCTTTATAATCTTGATATTTATCTAATTCTAAATTCACAATAATAATTATTAATTACAAAGCTAACAATACATACGATTACAATTGTAAACTATATTTTGAGATTTTTAATTAAAATATGCACTAAAAATTAACAATTGTATACAATAAATATAAAAATAAACATAAAGTATTATTTTTAAGCATTT